>CALVXT010000046.1 GCA_944371545.1 uncultured Bacilli bacterium
AAATGTCCCACAAACTTTAGAAGAAAAGAAAGTAGTTTTATATATAGATAATACTGAGGAGGTAGAAGTATAATGCGAGTAAGAGGTTTTGAAATAGCAAAAGGCTATGAAGATAAAGATATTCATATGCCAGTTCGCAAAACAAAATATGCAGCTGGCTATGACGTCGAGGCCGCAGAAGACACAGTAATCCCGGTTTATACACCAGGAATTAAACCAACATTAATTCCGACAGGGTTAAAAGCTTATTGTGCACCTGATGAATTCCTCATGTTAGTAAATCGTAGTTCTGGCCCAAAAAAAGGCCTTTTGATGGCAAATAGCATAGGTATCATTGATCATGATTACTATGAGAATGAAGGAAACGATGGGCATTTCTATTTTCAATATTTTAATTGTTCAGATCATGAAATTACTATTCATAAAGGAGATGTAATTGGACAAGCTATATTTCAAAAATATTTTACAGCTGATAATGAACAAGTTGAAAATACTAAAAGAACCGGTGGCTTCGGAAGTACAGATAACAAATAAAGGAAAGAAGAGAATAAAATCTTCTTTTTTTCATATACTTTTTTAGGTGAAAAATATGAACGAATTAGAAATGGTCGAACTCCGTCACAAAAAAAGATTAGAAAAAGAATTTTCTAAACAAGATGACAAAAAAATTAGTAAAATATTTACAAAAATTCTTTTAAGTATCATCTTAGTTTTAAGCTGCACGATTTATGTGAAATTAAGTCCAGAAAATCTAGAATTTTTTAAAACTCATGTCCTAGAAAACAACTTGACATTTACAAAAATTAATAATTGGTATCATGATGTTTTTGGCTCATTTTTACCTAGTGTAAAAGAACCAGATACTACAACAGTTGCACAAGAACAGCCCACTTTAATCAAAGAAGAATATTTAGATGGTTATAAAATATCTACCCAAAAGGGAAGCAGTATATCAGCCTTAGCAAGTGGCTTATTTGTGTTTACTGGCGAAAAAGAAGGCTATGGAAATGTTTTAATTATTCAAGGCGTAAACGGAATAGATATATGGTATGGAAATCTAGAAGATTCATCTTTAAAACTTTATGATTATATTGAAACAAATACAGTTCTTGGCAATACAAAAGATGATTACTATTATCTAGCTTTTGTAAAGGATGGAAATTTTATCTCATATGATGAATATCAAAGTCAAGTTTAAAGTAAATCTAACTACATACTTTTTCTTTTTAATTGCCTTTCTCTGTGGATATTTTAAAAATATTTTAATGATTTTTTTTCTTGTTTTTTTCCACGAGTTAGGCCATCTTTTTTTTATTAAAATTTTTCATTATAAGATAATTAAAGTAGAGTTCTATCCTTTTGGCGGAATTACTGAAGTTGATAAACCAATTAATTCATCTATAAACAAAGAACTTTTAATTTCTTTAGGAGGAATAATTTTTCAAGCAATTTTATCTTTTTTTCTTCCATGCTTACCCATTTCAAATAAAAATTATTCTCTTTTATCTTTTTATAATAAAACGTTATTCTGGTTTAATATATTACCTATAATTCCCTTAGATGGAAGTGTTTTTCTTCATGCTTTTTTAGAAAAATTTTTCGCTTATAAAAAGTCTTTTTATTTATATCAAGTAATATCTTGTGTTTGTTTTTTTCTTTTCTTTCTTTACAATATTTTATTTTCTATCGATAATTATTTTATCTGTGTTGTTTTATTCGTTCAATTTTTTCTTGTTCAAAAAAAGAAAAAATATTTTATTCATCGCTTTTATTTAGAAAGATTTTTATATTCTTTTCCTTATAAAAAAATCCAAAATCAGAATAATGGAGATATTTCAGAATTAAAAAAAGAAACAAGACATTTTTTTTATGAAAAAAATCGTTATAAAACAGAAAAAGAGAAAATAATGGAATTCTTTCAAAAAGTAAAAAGATAGAAATTTGCAATTTAAATATTCGTATGTTATAGTGATTTTGATATATCTGATAAACAGGTGTTTTCCCTTTTTATTTAAAGAATAGAAAGGGTGTGGTAATTATGAGTAAAAGAGAAAAAACTTATACTTAATAATATACCTATTATTTGTAATAGTTTTACTATTACTGTTACAAATGTTTTTTCAATAATTTATGAAAAATAAAAGCACCTGTTTCAACTATTGTTGATTCAGGTGCTAACCACAAAACAAGGGATGCATCTGATAGGGTATCAGATATATCCTTTTTTATTTTATGCCAAAAGATTTGACATATACATTATAGCATTTAGGAAAATGTTTGACAAGTATTCGCTTTTTTGATAGAATTACTTTGTTTTGTAAGGCAATTAGCTTTTATCAAAACCGCTCGGAAAAGGTTTTAAAACAATTATTTGTACCTTTAAGGCGCGTCTTAATTTATAAAGGAGGTAAGAAATGAAAGCTATATTTGTAACAGGTGGGAAACAATACTATGTTTCTGAAGGAGACACAATCTATGTTGAAAAGTTGCCAAATGAAGTGGGGACTGATGTAGAATTCATAGAAGTTTTATATGTCAATGGAAAATCTGGTAATCCAACTGTAAAAGGCGCTAAAGTTGTTGGTACTGTAGAAAAACATGGTCGTCAAAAAAAGATTGTCGTTTTTAAATATCGTCCAAAGAAAAAATATCGTAAAAAACAAGGACATAGACAACCTTATACAAAAGTTACGATTAAGAGTATTGTTGGCTAATGATACGCGTTTTAGTAAAAAAGAAAAAAGAAAGTTTTGCAGAAATTTGTGTACAAGGGCATGCTATGTACGATGATTATGGCAAGGACATCGTGTGCGCTGGAGCTTCAACAATTTTTATTACAACAGTAAATGCTATTTTACGTTTTAATGATAAAGCAATTGTTGTGGAACAAAAAAAAGATTTGGTTTGTTTAAAAGTTTTACAAACAAGTGAAATTATTAAAACACTATTAGATAATATGATCGATCTATTTTCAGAACTTTCTTTAAAATATCCAAAAAATATAACGATTAGAGAGGATGAGTTAAATGAATAAGATGTTTTTAAATCTTCAATTATTCGCTCATGTTAAGGCTCAAGGTTCTACAGATAATGGTAGAGATTCAGCTGGTCGTAGATTAGGTGCAAAAGTTGCTGATGGTCAAGTTATTTCAGCTGGAAGCATTATCTATCGCCAAAGAGGAACAAAAATTTATCCAGGAACAAATGTTGGAATGGGTAAAGATCATACATTATTTGCAAAAATAGATGGTGTTGTTCGTTTTGAGAGATTAGGAAGAGATAAAAAGAAAGCAAGTGTTTACGAAGTAGAAGTGTAAACACTTTTTCTTTTGGTTTAAAATTTTTAGAATTTTGCTATACTAATATTAAGGTGAAAGTATGCAGGATAAAACAAAAGAAGAAATTTTAAAGACTTTAAAAACACAAGAAACAGGTTTAACAACTGAGGAAGCTTTACAAAGGTTAAAAACGGAAGGAAAAAATGAGCTTGCAGAAAAAAAAGAAAAAAATCTTTTTGCAATGTTTGCAAGTCAGTTAAAAGACAAAATGATCATAATTTTGCTAATTGCCTCAGTTTTATCTTTTATTTTAGGAGAAACAGCTGAAGGTGTAGTTATCTTGATCATTGTTTTTATTAATGCTTTTATAAGTGTTTGGGAAGAAAAAAAAGCAACGGATGCCTTAAAGGCTTTGCGCAAGCTAAATGCTCCTTTAGCGAAGGTTGTACGTGATGGCAAAAATAAAAAAATTGTAACAAGTGAACTTGTTAAAGGAGATGTTGTTCTTATAGAAGCGGGTGATATTGTTCCTGCAGATCTAAGACTCTTAGAAGAAAATCAATTAAAAATTGATGAATCCTCTTTAACTGGAGAAAGTGTTCCAGTCTCAAAGGATGCATCATTTATATCTTCCAAGGATACCGCGATAGGTGATCAAAAAAATATGGCTTTTTCCTCTACGTTAGTAAGTTATGGAACGGCTAAGGGAGTTGTTGTGGCTGCAGGTATGGCTACGGAAGTCGGTAAAATTGCTTCAATGTTACAAGATACTAAAAGTTTAGATAGTCCATTAAAAAGAAAATTAAACAAAGTAGGAACAACATTAAGTGTTGTTGGAATTTTAGTAAGTATTCTGATTTTTATTATTGGCTTTTTAAATGGTCAAGATTTTATTTCTTTAGTGATGATTTCAATTTCACTAGCAATCTCTGTAATTCCAGAAGGCCTTCCAGCTACAGCAACTGTTGTCATGGCATTAGGAGTAGAGCGAATGGCTAAGAAAAAAGCTCTTGTAAAAACATTGCCTGCAGTGGAAGCGTTAGGTAGTGCGACTGTTATATGTACAGATAAAACTGGAACATTGACTGAAAATAAAATGACTGTAACTAAATATTTTTTAGGTGAAGATTTAATTGAAGAAAAAAATATTTCTAGAATAAATAAAGATATGCTTTATGCAATGATTCTATGTAATAATGCGTCTTTAGAACAAGAAAAAATAATAGGAGATCCTACGGAAGGAGCCTTACTTTTATTTGCTCAAGAGCATAAAATTGATCTAACGCAAATATTGCAAAAATCACCAAAACTTTTTGAACAACCTTTTGATTCGGTCCGAAAAAGAATGTCGACTATCCATAAAATAAATGATCAATTATATGTTTTCACTAAAGGTGCACCAGAAGAATTGCTTTCTTGCTGTACTAAGATTCAAATTGACGAAAACGAAAAAAAATTTACAGAAGAAGAAAAAAATAGAATAAAAAAACAAATTGCTTATTTTTCAAGTCAAGGAATTAGGTTGTTAGGTTTTGCAAAAAAAAGTGTATCAAGTCTTCCAAACAATGAACAAGAAAATGTGGAAGAAGATTTAACATTCTTAGGAATTGCAGGAATGATTGATCCTCCAAGAAAGGAAGCTCATGAAGCAATTAAGCTTTGCCATACGGCTGGTATACGAGCAATTATGATTACTGGAGACCATAAATTAACCGCGATAGCAATCGCTAAAGACTTAGGAATTTATAAAGATGGAGATCTTGCTATTGATGGTACAGAATTACAAAAGATGACGATGGAAGAGCTCGAGCAACGTATTCCAAAAACTTCTGTATTTGCTCGTGTTAGTCCTGAAGATAAATTAAAAATTGTTACAGCACTGCAAAAAAATGGGGAGATTGTATCTATGACAGGTGATGGTGTCAATGATAGTCCAGCTTTAAAAACAGCTGATATTGGTGTTGCAATGGGAAAAGTTGGGACAGATGTCGCTAAGGATGCTGCAGATATGATCCTGTTAGACGATAATTTTGCAACAATTACTACAGCTATTCGCGAGGGAAGAAGAGTGTACCGAAACATCGAAAAAGTTATTCAATTCTTATTAGCCGGAAATATTGCTGAAGTTCTAGTAATTTTTATTGCAACAGTTTTAAATTTAGAAACACCACTTTTAGCTGTACATATTTTGTTTGTTAATTTAGTTACCGATACTTTTCCATCTTTAGCTTTAGGAATTGATCCGGAAAATCCAAATAGTATGCAAAAAAAGCCAAGAAAAAGTAAAAGTTTGTTTCAAAAAGGCTTAGTTTCGCGAGTAATATTCTATGGAATATATATAGCCATTATTACCTTAATTGCATATAATGTTGGTTTAAAGCAAAGTTATAGTGTTGCCTTAACGATGGCATTCATGGTTCTTTGTTTATCTCAAATTTTCCATTCATTTAATCAACATTCCAATAGTATTTCTTTATTTAGTAAAAATTCTCCACGAAACCCATACTTGTTTTTAGCATGCACAATTTCCTTTATTGCTTTACTTATTGTTATTTTTATACCACCAATTCGTGAATTTTTCTCTTTAAGCATTTTACCATTAAAAGATTGGATATGGATTTTCTGTTTATCCCTTTCACCAATCTTAATTGTTGAAATTTTCAAGAGAATTCGTAAATCTTTAAAAAGAGCCTAGATTTTTTTGAAAAAATGTGGTAACATATATACGTACAAGTAGTGATGGAAGGGAAGTGTGAACCTATGTGGTGGATTTTTAGAATTTTCTTCTAATAACTAATTGGAAGCTGGACTGAAGCAATTCAGTCCTTTTTAATGTCAAATTTTAGTAAAGATGTAAATTCTATATAATGAAATAGAATTTTAATGTTAAAATAAAGAAAAGGTAGGGAGTTTATGAAAAAAAGTGAAATTTTGCTAAAAACCACATCATTATATTTAGTGTACTTTTTGTATACATATTTTGGAAGTTATATTGCTAGTTTATTTTCAGGCATAGATAGTCAACTTATCATGTTGCTATTGGATATTATTTTTTTAGTTGTTATTGCTTTAGTTTATAAACAAGTGTTAAAAAAAGACATCCAAATTTTAAAACAGGAATACTCTGTAAAAAAAGTTTTAAAAATAGTTGCAATCGGATTCCTTTCAATTGTGCTTCTAAATATTATTATTGCGGCATTAGGAACGCTTCTATTTGAAAATGCAAGCATGGATCAAAATACTGAATCAATTCAAAATTTAGCTAGTTTATCTATGCTTTATACTGTTTTTAAAACAATGATTTTTGGTGTAGTAGCAGAAGAACTTTTATTTAGAGAATCTTTAAGCGATTTAATAGATAATAATGTTGTCTTTGTCTTAGTTAGTGCAATTATTTACACAATTATGAATTTTGTTTTTACAAGTGAAGCATTTAGTATTTCACAAATACTTGCTTACTTTTTACCTGCTTTATTATTTGGAACAATTTATGTTAAAAATAAGAGAAATATATTATTTGTTATGTTTACAAAATTTGCGTATAATGTAATTCCATTGGTTATATTAATTAGTGGAGTATAATGAGAAGAAAGGAAGAAAAAAATGAAAAAAAAACAGCAGAAACATATAATAATAGCCTGCATTTTTATTGGAGCAATATGTATGATTATAAGCGGCTACAATCTTTTTCTTCCTAAACACTCTGTCAATAACACGATTTTAGTAGATGAAGATACGAATAAAGTATTGGCAATGGAAAATGATAAAACAAAAATGACTAAAACAGAAACAGAAGATTACTATTATTATGAAATTAAAGATTACGAACGAGACTTAGCATATTCTTGGAAGAAAAAAAAAAAAAAAAATCAAGATGTTTCAGTAGAAGATAGTTTATTTATTGAAGAAGACTTGCGACTTTCTTTGGATGCAAAAACGGATGATACAGAAAAAATTAATGAAGAAGTAGAACAAGACAAATTAATTATTACATTTGATTATCATGGGGATTTACCATTAGATACAACTGTGAAAATAAATGTGCGTGATCGTTTTAAAGATGGAGAGAAACTTTATTTATATTACTATAATCCAGAATTAGACCAAATTGAATATATAGATCATGGAGTTCTTGTAAAGAATGGTTATGTGGAATTTCAAATTGCTCATTGTTCGGATTATTTCTTAACAGCAGCTGTAGTTAACGATGCAGTAAATAATCCACAAAGCGTAAATTATATTATCATTGGATTAGCTGTAGTTGTATTTATTTTAATTGCTGTAACTTTATTTCAATCAAAAAAATAAAAGATTGTTAAAATTTAAAAAAAAGTTTATAATAAAAGAAGAATAGGTGATAGGGATGAGATTAAGATATAAGATTATGTTAGCTGTGATAACTGTAGGAATTGGTGTGTGCTTAATGGCTTATCAAAGTTATGCATTATGGGTAGCAACTTATACAAGTGGAGAAAATATAGTAAGTGTGGGATGTTTTGATATCGAGTTTACAGAACAAACAAGTTCCATAGGACTAAATAATACCTATCCAGTAAGTGACGCAAAAGGACTTTCATCAACACCATATACATTTACAATAACCAATAAATGTACAGTAGATGCCTCATATGATGTCACCTTAAACACATTAACAACAAACACAATGGAAAAAGGATGGCTTAAATATGCACTTCAAAAAAGTAGTGAAGCAAAACCATCAACCGGAACAAATTTAGGAACTGTTGACAACTACAATACAGCAACAGAAGAATTACAAATACCCAACTTAGATGAATCAATAATTATAAAAAGTGGAACCTTAAAAGGAAGAAGCAGCGCCGAAACGGATGATGGAGAAAGTATCACTTACAATCTATATTTATGGATGGATGAAACAACTGGAAATGAAGCAATGAATACAAGATTTGAAGGAAGCATAAATGTGTTAACAGCTGCGACTAAAGTGGAGCCGACAGCAGCAGAAACCATATTAGCCAAAGGAGAGACAGACGAATTAAAGTTTGATAAAACAACAGATAATAATTTAAGATATATAGGAGCCAATCCAAATAATTATGTATCATTTAATAATGAATTATGGAGAATAGTCGGAGTATTTAATAATATAGATGATGGAACAGGAAAAAAAGAAACAAGAGTAAAAATTATAAGAAATGAATCGATCGGAGAATATAACTGGGATTATGATGCAAATAGACGTTACGATAATGATTGGACTTCATCTCAACTTAAGGATTTATTAAATAATGGAGCATACTATAATCGAACAACAGGAAGTTATTATAATAATAGTACAACTGCAACAAGTGTTGATTTTACCTCTAATGGCTTAACAGAAGAAGCAAAGACTATGATAAGTGATGCCAAATGGAACTTAGGAGGACTATCTGGTACTAGTAGTGATGAAAATTATTATCAAACTGCAATTCCAAGTGCATGGTACACAAATGAAAGAGGCACAGAAGTATATAGTGGAAGACCAACAGAGTGGATAGGGAGTATTGGATTAATGTATCCAAGTGATTATGGCTATGCAACAAGTGGGGGAAGTACAACAAATAGAACAACATGCTTAAATACAGAATTATACAATTGGAATGGTTCAAGTGTAAGCGATTGCAAAAATAATGACTGGTTGTATGATAGTTCAAAGGATCAATGGACCTTAACTCCCATTTCCAGGTATTTGGGCACCGTGTTCTATGTGTACAGTCGTGGCAACGTGTCCAGCAACCATGCGAACCTCAGCTATGACGTTTTCCCCGCC
>CALVXT010000047.1 GCA_944371545.1 uncultured Bacilli bacterium
AACGCCATCGCTCTTCATGTCTCACGTGCATAGCACGTGGTTTTATAAGTAGCTGCCTACCCCGGCGGCTACATAAAAAAAGCTTAGGATAAAATCTCTAAGCCATTTTTTGCAATATGTTCCATAAATTTTTCTTTAAATTTGTCAATTTCTTTTGTTTCTAAAGTTTTTTCTTCACTACCTAAAACATATCTCATTGTATATTTTTTAACTTCTTTATCTTCATAAGTTCCAACTAATCGATATTCTTTAACATATTTATTATTAAAAGGTTTTAAAACTTTCAAAAGCTCTTCATATTTAAAATCTTTACTTGTTAAAATCGTATAATCTAAAGTAACATTTGGATACTTACTAACATTTTCATAAAGAATTTCTTGTGGGTCTAAAGATACATACATGTCAAAATCAATATCAATAGCAACAAGAGCTTTTTTCTTACCAATATATCTAGTACATTCTCCATTAAAAACATGAACATAACCTAAAACATTTTTATGAATAAGAATTTCATTACTTAAATTCTCATCATAATAATCAAACATTCTTCCTTTTTTAAAATCCACTTTTATATGTTTCAAAGATTTAAATAAAGAAACCACAATTTTCTTAGCTTCATAATAAAGATTCATCATCTTACTTTCATCATCCGCTAAAAGAATAGATAAACGTCTTTTATTTTGATTATCAACAATAACTGTTCCTATTTCAAAAACACCTAACTTATCCACATTTTTTAAATTATTTTTAACAATAGGTAACAAACTCAAAGATAAATCATCACGAAGAAGATTATTTTCATTTTTACCAAGTAAAGTAACACCACTTTTTTCTAAATGACAAGTTTTTAACAAAGAAGTTTCATACCACAAATAAGAATGAACTTCACGTAGAGAATAACGAGTTGCCAAATATCTTTTTACATCATATTCTTTATTCCAAATCGTATCTTCTTCTTTTCCTGTTAATTCAAGTTTTAAAGGAATTTCTTTAATATTTTCATACCCATAAAGTCGAACGATTTCTTCAATGATATCTGCATCCATAGAAACATCCTTCGTAGCTCTGAATGTTGGAACAATGACTTCATAAGCATCTTCTAAAACCTTGACTTTAAAATCTAAAGATTTCAAAGATTTTACAACTTCATCATCAGAAAAATCTATAGCCGTATAAGCTTTTAATTTATCTTTTTTTAAGATAACTGTTTTTTCTTCTAAAGGCTCAGGATATACATCTGTTAAATTAGAAGCAATAACCATATCAGGATTTTCATTCTTTAAAAGATAAGCAAGTCTTTTAAGGGCTACATCACACATATTTGGGTCTAAGCTTTTCTCATAACGAGCGCTTGCTTCAGTTCGAAGTCCTAATCTTACCGCACTTTTTCTTATATTCCCAGCATCAAAACACGCCGATTCAAGAAAAACACTTGTTGTATCAGGTAAAATTTCACTATCAAGTCCACCCATAACTCCAGCAATACCAAAATAAACATCACCATTGGTAATCATTAAAGTATCCTTAGAAAGGAGTCTTTCTACACCATCTAAAGTAGTATACGTATCCTTTTCTTTAGCAAGCTTCACATCAATATTTTTTACAACTCGTGCATCAAAAGCATGCATAGGTTGACCAAGTTCTAACATCAAAAAGTTCGTTAAATCAACAAATAAATTAATAGAACGCATACCTGCATAATGCAAGAAAATTTGCATTTCAAGTGGCGTTTTATTATTTTGTAAATTCTCAATTTTCAAACCACAATATCTCTTACATAACTCTTGATTAGAAACCTTAATATCTAAATCTTTTTGATTATTTGGAATATCCAATAAATCTAATGGAAGTAACTCATGCTCTGTAATTGCACAAACCTCACGAGCGATTCCATAATGTCCCCATAAATCTGGACGATTTGTCAAACTCTTATTATCAATTTCAACAATAATATCTTCTACAGGATATAATTTTTTAAAATCAACACCAATTGGAGTATCACTAGGAAGTTCCAAAATTCCTTCATGATCTGTGCCAATTCCTAATTCATCTACTGCACACATCATACCTTCAGATGGGTATCCAGCAAGCTTACGAGTCTTAATTTTAAACCCACTTACCATTCCACCATCACGTACCAAAGCTCCAATAAGCCCGACACGTACATTAGGCGCTCCACAAACAATGTTGTATTCCTTTTCTCCATCACTTACCTTTAACAAAGACAATTTATCACTTTCTGGATGTTTTTCACAAGAAACAATTTTAGCCGTAACAACATTATCCATATCATTACCTTTAACTTGAACACCTTCTACTTCAGCAACTCGTAAAGTAAAATCATCCCAAATATGTAAAAAGTCTATATCTTGAGCATTTTTTATATACTTTTTTAAACGATTACATGAAATTAACATACAAAAACCTCCTATTCTATCTCAAATTCCTGTAAAGAACGAACGTCTCCACTATTTAAAACTCGAATATCACCAATTTTATACTTCATCATCGCAATACGTGTCACGCCAAATCCAAAAGCAAAACCAGTATATTCATCTGGATCAATTCCACTTTCTCTTAAAACATTTGGATGAATCATTCCACAACCACAGAATTCAAGCCATCCAGAATTTTTACAAGTTGGACAACCTTTTCCACCGCAAATTAAACAAGAACAATCTAATTCAAAACTAGGTTCTGTAAAAGGAAAGAATCCTGGCCGTAAGCGAACCTTTACTTCCTTTTTAAAAGTTTCAGAAAGTAAACTACGCATAACATAAATCAAATTAGAAATCGAAATACCTTTATCAATAACCATTCCTTCTAATTGAAAAAAGGTTGTATCATGATTTGCGTCCATATCCTCATTTCGAAAAACTCTTCCAGGTGCACAAACCTTTAAAGGAGCACCATACTTTTGCATTGCCCGAACTTGATTAGGAGATGTATGTGTCCTCAAAAGCTTACCATTACTTAAATAATACGTATCTTGCATATCACGAGCTGGATGATCCTTAGGAATATTTAAAGCTTCAAAATTATAATACTCTTCTTCCATCTCTGGTCCACTAACTACAGTAAAACCCATTTTTTTCATAATATCCGTCATCTCTTTAATAACTAAAGTAATCGGATGCATTGAACCAGTTTCTACATAAATTGGTAAGGTTTCATCAAAATCATAAGTAACTTGATTGTTAATTTCTTCCAATTTTTGACTAAAAGCCTCTTCAAGTTCTTTTTTGGTTTGATTAAGTAAAGGTCCCATAACCTTCTTCTCATCAACAGAAAGCTCTTTTAAAGAACTTAAAAACCCATTCAATTCACTTTTCTTACCTAAATATTTAGCTTTACAATTTAACACATCTGCTTCTTTAGAAAGTTTTTTTACTTCTTCTAAAGCATTTTCTTTTAACTTTAAAACTTTTTCTTTCATCGTTTCACCTTCCTACAATACTACAATAAAAAAACTTCTAGAACATTGGGACGAAAAAATCCGTGGTACCACCCAATTTCTAGAAGATATCTAGCACTCTAAATCTTTAACGCAGATTTACGATTAAAACTCCAGTATCGAAATTCATTTATTTTTTCTTCTTAAAAGTACTTTCAGCTTATAATACTTTCTCTCTACAAAGGAACAAAATAAACTACTTATATACCTTCCTCGTTTACATAAATGTATTTTAACACTTTCTTTTTTACTAAGCAAGCCCTATTCTGTAACTTCTTCTGGAGTTTCTGAAGTATCGATAACCTCCATTAATTTTACACTAACAAGTTGATATTGATCGTCTTTTTTCTCAAAAACATATTCATAAGTAGTTCCATTATCTAAAGATGCATCAATAGTCGCGTCATCATAAGTACCCACTAATATATCATCTATCTTATAAAGATTATTTTCTACTCTTTTTAACACATTAACATGTAAAACAACTCCAACATCATTATAAGTATAACCAATCATTTTTGAATAATAATTATCTGTATGACAAGCATTAGTGTCAGCCAAATTATCAATAGTAACGGTCTGTCCAACCCCTAAATCCCAAACTAAAGCCCCACTACATTCATCTGTTAACGTAGAATACATATTAATTGCTTCTTCTGGATCAACTTCCTGAATTGGTTCGTTATCTAATATAGGATCATTATTATCTTCGCTTTTTGGTTTAGCAAACAATAAAACTCCGCCTCCAATAATAACCACTAATAAAAGAAATATTCCCACAAATAACACCTGTTTTTGTCTCTTATTTAATTGTTTCATTTTATCCCTCTATTCTAAATAAAAGTATATCAAAAAAAAGAAAGTATTTCCATACTTCCTAATAATTTTCTGCTTTAATTTCCATAAAACTTTGTGGATGTTTACAAATTGGGCAAACAGCAGGTGCAGTTTCTCCAACATGAATGTGTCCACAGTTGCGGCAAATCCAAATTTTTTCCTCGCCTCTTTGGAATACTAAATTATCTTCAATATTTCCAACAAGTTTTAAGTAACGTTCTTCATGAGATTTTTCAATTTTTGCAACTCCCTCAAAAAGAAATGCAATGTCATCAAAGCCTTCTTCACGTGCAACTTCAGCAAAATTTTTATACATATCTGTCCATTCGTAGTTTTCACCACTAGCAGCATCTTTAAGATTTGTTAATGTATCAGGAATACTACCTCCATGTAAAGCTTTAAACCAAAGTTTAGCATGTTCCTTTTCATTATTAGCAGTCTCTTCAAAAATAGCAGCAATTTGTTCATATCCATCTTTTTTAGCTTGAGATGCATAATACTTATATTTTGTATGAGCTTGACTTTCACCTGCGAAAGCAGCCATTAAATTTGCTTCAGTTTTACTACCTTTTAGTTCCATAAATTTACCTCCTTACTACAAAAATATTATACTAAATTTTTTTTAAAAAGTAAAACAAAAAGCAAACTGTTTCGCTTGCTTTCTATAATTGACTTTTTAATAATTTTGTAAGTTCAATAATAAGTTTAGAATCCGAGACCTTAGATACATATATTTCATTATTTTCATCTTCTTCTTTAAAAATGGCAACCTTAGAAGAAATAATTTCCTGATTTGCATCGACTCCCATTACTAAATAATAATGATTGTCCTCATAAGTTGCTTCATTTAAAACCATGTACTTCTCATTATTAGAAAGAGTAATAATTGAATTAGTTTGTATCTTCATTTTCATCATCACCTTCTAACAAATTATTAAAACTTATATAATCTTCATCTGAATTTTTTGATGCATCAATATCTAATTGCTCCACTTCTTCATTCTCTAAAGATAAAGGTTCAACACGAATTACTTTATATCTCTCCACTTTGTCTTTTTCATCTGGAACTTTTAAAATTTCCGAAGTTTCTTTAGAATCCTTTGATTTTTCTTCATCTTTTACATCAGACTCAGAATCAAAAATAATAGAATCATCATTCTCTTCTGTAAGAACTGGTTCTATAGGCGTTACAGTTTCTATAGTATCAAGTTCTTTTGTTTCTTCTAATGAAATTGGTTCTGGAATAGACTCAGATTCTAAATTATCTAAAACCATTTCTTCCTTTACAGAATCATTTTTTTCATCAGAATTCAAATCAATTCGATATTCATTTAAATCTACAAAATCATCTTTTTTTAATGAAGAATTCTTTGCAGGATCTTCAACTTTCATAGACCCCAAAAGTAATTCAATCTCATCATACAATTCATCGGGCTTTTTATCAAACTCTCTACGATGAGCAATTGCTAATACATCATCATTTAATTTTTTTAATTTTTCTTTATCTCTTTCAACAGCCAAAATATCTTTAGAAGATTTTATTAAAACTTGGTTCTTATGTAATTCCTTAGTTTCGCTCTCAATTTTTCCTAAAAGCTCTCTTAAATCTTCTAATTTATCTTCTTCTAATTTCCTAGAATAAATTACCAAATTTTCTAAATCTTTTTCAAAAGCCAAAACCATTTTATCTACAGAGGAATACTCTTCTTCCTTTTTCTTTAAAGCCGCACGTAAACTTGCTTCTTTTTTTGGCGTTTTAAATTCCTTATTTGAAGAAATAACTTGCTTATAATCTTCTATATCCTTTTTTAAAGATTCACGGCCTTTTTTAGCTTCATCAACAAGAGTCATTAATTTTTTAACTTTAGTTACATCAATATCTCGAATTTCTTCTTCTAATTCTCGAATAGAATTTTCAACTTCTTTTTTGGTATCAGCTAAAAAACCTAAACGAGCTTCTATCACATTCATTTCTTTATTTTCATAAATTTTATTTTCAATTTGATTTGCCAAACCATCTCTTTCATTCGTTGCATTTTCTAAAAGTTCATCTAATTCAGCTTTGTTATATTCCATAAATGGTTTGGTTTGAACAATTGTCACTAACTCTTTTACTTTTTCTAATGTAGCCGTAACATCATCATCCATCATTAACAAAATAGCATCATGAGCAATATAAGCTGGATCTGTTAAAATTTCCAAACGACGACGTTCCAATTCTTCTAATTCCGTAGTTAATTTATCTACTAATTTTTCATCACGTTGTTTAGCTTTTTGATCGATATATGAACTAGGAGTAGATAAAAACTGATTAATTTCTTCTAAACGTTGATTTTCTTTTTCTAACCTTTGTTCTAAATCCTCTCGACGATTTCCAAATTGATCTAATTTATCACAAATCTGTTGATAAGTATTCTGAGTTTCATGTAAAAGAGAGCGATTTTGTTCAAGATCTTTTTTAGTGCTTTCAATAAGTTCCTCATAAAATTGATAAATTCCTTTATCTTTATGACCAATTGTTTTTAATTTTAATTCTAATGACGCTAAAAACTGATTTAATTGTTTTTGTTCTTCCTCTAAAGATACAATAGATGAATGAACATTTTTTTCTTCTAAAAGAGTTCCCTCTACTTGCTCTTTAATAGTGGCTAAAGATTCCTCATAATATTGAATTTTATTTTCTATACCAATCTTAACATTTTCATCAATAATTCGATCACTAGCTTTAATATATGTATTTTCTGAAATACTTTTCTTTAAATTTCGAACTCGATTTTTTTGTTCTTCAATCTGAGTATCTAACTGTCCAATTTCCTCGTTCAAAGTTTCATAATTACTAGAAGTATCAGACATTTTTACTAATAAGTCTATTTTTTCAATGATATCTTTCTGCATAAAAGATCAACCTCTCTTTTATTCTTTCATTCTTACTATCTTATCATACCAAAATCTTTGACTAAAGTAAATGAAAAAAAAGAAAAAAATACCCAAAAAATATAGGTATTTTTAAAGCAAACTATACGTTGTACCTTCACGTGTATCTTTTAAAACAACATTTTTTTGAAGTAATTCTTCTCGAATCTGATCAGCTAATACATAATTTTTATTTTCCTTTGCTCGAGCTCGTTCTTCAATTTTCCTCAAAATATATTCTTCAAATTCTGGTTCAAGCTGTTTTTCTAAAGTCAAATTTAAAGAAAAAACTTGATCCCAATTTTTAATTAATGAATACTTAGTTACATCATTTACATTGCTTTTAAGTAAATCATATACTAAGGTTAAAGCATTTGCAACATTTAAATCATCACCGAGATATTCTTTAAATTTTTGATCATATTCTTCAAACACTTGTTGATCCACACTACCTGTTTTTTCTAAACTTTGAACTCGAGATTTTAACTTTTGATAACTTTGCATTGCATTATCTAAAATTTCAAAACTAAAAGTTAATTGCTTACGATAATGACTAGTTAAACATAAATAACGATACGCTAATGGATCATAACCTTTTTCTTCAAGTAAGGAAACGGTCAAAAATCCGCCCTTACTTTTACTCATTTTACCACTTGTATCATTCAAGTGTTCACCATGCATCCAATACTTACACCATTTATGTCCTAAATATCCTTCACTCTGAGCAATTTCATTCGTGTGATGAGGAAATATGTTATCCACTCCACCACAGTGAATATCTAAATATTCTCCCAAATTAGAAATCGCGATTCCCGAACACTCAATATGCCATCCTGGATATCCAACACCCCAAGGGCTTTCCCACTTAAGCTCTTGACTATCAAACTTAGATTTTGTAAACCATAAAACAAAATCAGCTTGATTTTTTTTATTATTATCTTCTTCTACTCCTTCTCGAACACCAACAACCATTTCATCAGGTCTATGATTAGTAAGTTGATAATAGTCATCTAATTTTGAAGTATCAAAATATACATTTCCTCCGCTTATATAAGCCAAATCTTTTTCTAATAATCTCTCAATAATTTTAAAATATACAGAAATATTCTCAGTTGCAGGTGAAACAATTTCAGGCCATTTTATATTCAGCTTTTCTGTATCTTTTTTAAAAGCATCCGTATAAAACTTAGCGATTTCTAAAACGGTTTTATTTTCTTTTTTAGCCCCTTTAACCATTTTATCTTCACCAGAATCCGAATCGCTAGTCAAATGCCCGACATCAGTAATATTCATACATCGTAAGACCTCATATCCTAAATATCTTAAAGTTTTTTCTAAGATATCTTCAAATATATACGTGCGAAGATTCCCAATATGTGCATAGTTATACACAGTTGGTCCACAAGTATACATTTTTACTTTACCTTCTTCATAAGGAATAAATTCTTCCACTTGATGTGATAAAGTATTATAAATTTTCATGTTACTCAGTCCTTTCAATCTGATTATACCATACTTTATGACAAACAAAAAGGATAGTTTCTCTCTAACGAGTCCCGAGTTTTGTACTTACCTAATAAAAAAAGTTCATTTTTTGCCAAAAATAGGCTTTTCTTTTTATATAGTTTATG
>CALVXT010000048.1 GCA_944371545.1 uncultured Bacilli bacterium
GTTGTATGAAATTTGCAATAGAATAATTCGTGTGTTATAGTAATAATCAGATATATCTGAAAATCAGGTGCTTATCCCTTTTTAAAAGAATAGAAGGGATGTGATAAATATGAAAAAACAAGAAAAGATTTTAAATTGTATCATATTTATCTTATTATTTATTATAATTATTTTATTAGTTAGATAAATAAAAAGCATCTGATTCAACCTTGGTTGATGTCAGATGCTTACACCAAAACTTTTGGGATAACATCTGATCTTTGCTTCAGATATATCCTTTTTTTATTGTATGTCATTTTCTTTTGACATATTCATTATATCAATTTTTCTTTTCTTTTTCAAGATATGTAAATTTACATTCTTTTTTTTGCAATTCGATATAGATTATGTTATATTTTACTAGTAGTATAGTGATAGAGGGTAAGATATGGATTGGTTAGGGATTAAAGAATTTTTAAAAGATTCTTTTAAATTGATTCTTTTTATTATAATTTTATTATTTATAATGATTTATGTTTTTTCTATAACTCAGGTTGTAGGAGATTCTATGTCTCCAACTTTGGTAGATGAGGAAGTTTTATTTTTAAACAAAGCTCAATATCGTTTTTTTGATGTAAAACGAGGAGATATTATTTCATTAGAATATGCTGATACGAAATATTTGATTAAACGAGTAATTGGTTTACCTGGAGAGAAAGTTGAAATAAAGGATAATAAAGTATATATAAATGATGAATTATTAGAAGAAGAATATTTGCAAAATGAATTAGTTTATGATGATTTTACTTTACAGGAGATTGGTTATGAAACGATTCCAGAAAACATGTATTTTGTTTTAGGCGATAATCGAGAAAATTCGATGGATAGTCGAGAAATAGGACTTGTTTCGAAAGAGCAAATTCAAGGTAAAATTTTCATGCGTTTTTGGCCTTTAAATAAAATAAAGTTTTATTAAAAAGAAAAAGAGTTGACTTTTTCTTTTTTTTACATAAAATTTAGTGTGTATTTGTCATTTTCTTGTCGAAAATTCTTGCATTTTGTCAAGTCAATGATATAATACAGTTGACGGAGGTAGTTATGGATAAGAGAAAGGCTATAGTTATAGCAGTCGTATTATTTCTGTTAATAGGATTAGGCACTTTCGTATTTGCAAATCCTAGTGAAGAGCGTCTAGACGGAAATGATACAGGTATTACCGATAATGGTAATAATAATGAAGTAGACGGTGAAAATACGGATGGAGAGGAGGAAACGGAACAACCAGCAGAGGAAACTGAAGATGATGACGTTATTTCTGTAATTGATGATGGCAACGATAATACTGGAAATGGAAATTCAGGTAATGGTAATAGTGGCTCATCAAATAACAACAACAATAATGGTAATGGAAATAACAATGAAAATAATAACAACAACAATAATAACAATAATAACGGTGGCTCAACAGAAGAAGATAACTCTGCATATTTAGCAGCTTTAGCAGCTCTAGAAAAAGCTGAAGCATCTTATTTACAAGGTGATTTAGATGCTGCAAATGACTTGATTTCTGATTTAGCTGATGGTAGCGATAAACAAGGTCTTGTTGATCGTGCAAATGCATTGCAACATGTTATTGATGTTGAAACATTAGTAAAAAATTTACAAAATCAAGTAAATGCTGCTGAAAATATGGATAACGTAAACTCTGCAAGAGACTATCGTGCAAATGAAGATATTATTAATAAAGTAAATAACTTAGCAGATAGTTCTAAAAAAGAAGAATTAAAAGGTATTTTATCCGAAGTTGCAGTTATATTAGATGACACTACAGCTCCTGGTATAAGAGGAATTGATAATGGTGGAGTTTATAAAGAAGCTATATTAGAAATTGTGGAAGAAAATCTTCATACAGCAGAAATTCGCAAGGAAAATGGAAGATGGGAAGACTTTACTTCTGGATATAAAGTAAGTGAAAGTGGTACTTATTATGTTAAGATTATAGATAAAGCATATAATAGATTAGAAATTAGCTTTACTATTGATGCTGATGCTCCTGTTTATAAAGAATTAGGGATTGTAAATATTACACATTATATTGAAAATAAAGATAATGGGTTAAATAGTGACCTTAAAATTGCCAATATTGGTGATACTTTACGAGTAATGGTTCGTTTTGATGAAGTTTTAGCTAAAAATCCTATGATAAAAATAGGAGACATGGAAGCTAAAGAGATGCATTTAGATTCTGCTTGGACGAATTATTACTATTGGGCAGATGTCACTTTAACACCAGAAATGAATTTGAGTGATGGAGATATTGATTTTACAATTACACAATATGCTGATTCTATCGGTAATGAGGGTATTGAATTAACTAAAGAACAACTTAATCATACTTTATATACAGGTGTGAAGTTGGATACAACATTACCAGTATTGAATTTTAGTAATGGTAAAATTGTTTCTGAATATACAGTTGAAGTTACTGAAGAAAACTTTGATTATATGACAGTTCAACATTTTGATGGTACACCACTTGAGACAATTACAGAAAAAACATATGTAATTAGCGGTGAAGGAGACAATGTTCGTTACAACATTAAAGTCTATGATAAAGCTGGAAATGTTTCAGAATATCGTGACATTTATCTTGATAATGTAAAACCTGAAATTACTGGAACTGCTACAAATGGAAAAAGTGAAGTTTCTTTAACGAATAATGGTACATATAAGAAAGTAACATTAAATATAAGTGATGGTAGCCTAAAAAAAGTTGTTCTTGTAAAAGAAGATGGTAGTGAAGAAGTTTTACAAGAATTTGATGATAATTATACCAATGAAAAAGTTGTATATGAAGGAACTTTTGGAGATGAAGAAACTTTTGGAGATGAAGGAACTTATACTATTAAAGGTGTAGATAGAAATAATCAAGAAGTTTCTATTACATTTACAATTGATAAAACAGCTCCAAAAAGATCTGCAGCAAATATTTTAGAATACAATGCAGATAATAATCTTGGAACATATTATGTAAAAACTGGAGATACGATTCATGCTTATGTAAGTTTTGATGAACCTCTAGCTGAAAATCCAACTATTGTTTTTGTAAATGACGGTAAAGAATATGCTGCAACTAGAGTAGATCAATTATTACCAGATGCTTTAACTGGAAAATATATTTACAATGCTTATTATGAAGTAAACGAAACAGATATGATTGATGGTGAAGTTACTTTTAAAGTAACAAATATCAAAGATAAAGCTGGAAATACTACAGAAGTTACTGAAGTAACAAATGGGCATCATGTTTATATTGACCGTGAATCACCTAAAATGGATTTATCTAAAATTTCTTCTACGTTTGAAGTAGGAGTAGATACTTATGTATATCCTCAACCAGGCGTTGTAACAGATAATGTTGACGGAAATATTTCGTTTGGTGAAGTACACATGCAATGGTTTAAGAAAACTGCTGATGGTGAAAAAGAAGAAACTACATGTTTTGGTGGCGATAACTGGAATACTGGATTAACCAATTGTGATCTAGGAACATATATTGTGACTTATCGAGTTTCTGATAAAGCCGGGAATCAAGCTTATGTAAAGAAAGAAATAATTTTACAAGATACTACACCCTCAGTTATTAAACCAGATCGTGAAGATGTAACAAATTTTGTTCAAGGAGAGGATATTTATACTGAAACTGGAACTGCTTCTGACAATTATGATAATATAGATTTTTCTGATATTAATATTGACTATTATTTAAAAGATAATGATGGTAATGAAACAAAACAACCAGAGTTCAAATTAGGTTCAGATTTATCTGATATTCCTGCCGGTATTTATAGAATCCATTATTGGTATAGTGATTCTGCTGGAAACAAATCTGAATTAAGTAAAATTTTTAATTTAAAAAATATGCAAGCTATTGAAAAAGTTTTGGATTTAGTTGATGACGCAAAAAAAGTAATGAATGATTCAAGTATAGATAAAACTCTTCAACAACATGCTATTGATTATGCTTTACAAGAAGCAAACAAATTACCAAATTTTGAAGAAAAACTATTATTTATAACTGAGTTAAATGAATTACAATCTGTAATGAATAATAATAGAAAGTATGATGAAATTCTAGGATATTACAATAAAATAAATGAGTATCTAGTAGAAAAAGATTATACATCAGCTCAAAAATATATTGATATAGTTAAACAACAGTTATCAAATTTAAATAATTACGAAGTTGAAAAAGAAAATATTTTAACAGGAGTTAATAATTTTCAAACAACAATTAATAATAATAAAAAATATGAAGAAATTCTAGGATATTACAATAAAATAAATGAATATCTAATAGCAAAAGATTATACATCAGCTCAAAAATATATTGATATAGTTAAACAACAGTTACCAAATTTACAAAACTATGAAACCGAAAAGCAAAATATTTTAACTGGTGTTAATAATTTTCAAGCAACTATTAATAATAATAAAAAATATGAAGAAATTTTAGACTACTATAATAAAATAAGTGAATATTTAATAGTAGGAGATTATGAATCAGCTCAAAAATATATTGATATTGTTAAACAACAGTTACCAAATTTACAAAACTATGAAACCGAAAAGCAAAATATTTCTAATAAAATTGAGGAGTTTCAAAAACAGCTTAATTCTTTAAAACAAGCTTAATTAATTAAAAAAATGTCAAGAATTTTACATCTTGACTTTTTTTTTATTTGCAATTTTTTTATTTATGCTAAACTATAAGTAGGGTGTGATAGAAGTGGCATATATTAAATTTAAAGAATTATCAAAATATTTTGATTTTAAAGAAGAAATTTTAGCAGAAAATTTACCAGATTATGCAAGAGAATATGTAAGCGAAAAAGAAAAAATTCTATTGGGCTATAAAAACAGTAAAGATTATGCTGTTTTTACAGATAAAAAAATGCTTTTGTTTGATCGTGATGTTTTAGGATTAACTTATAAAAAAATTCATGTTTTTCCTTATAAATCGATTTCTTCTAGTGCAATTAATTTTAAACCTGGAAAAGTGGAACTTTTATTTAGTTTTGATTCTGGGTATCAATTGCATATTAATTTTATTGAGATGAATCATCAGAAAAAAGAAAATATAAAGTTTATATATAAAGCCATGATGAATTCATGTACTTAAAAAAAGATTATTCAAAAATAATCTTACTCTCAGATATCTTTTGATATCTTTTTCTTTTGTTTTTTTCTTTCATTTCCATAAATAAAAAGTCATAAACCGTTTCCCAAATAGCTAACCAGCCTAAAATTAATAAGAATTCATGAACAAATTCAATTTGAATAAAGTAAACGAAAAGTAAAATTAAAATGCCAGTTATAAATAAAATTGTTCGAAAAGTATTCGATAACTTATTTTTTATTTTTTCTTCTTCTAATTCAGTTTTAAAATTTGAATGAATTAATTTTGCAATGGTTTCTTTTTCTTTATCTGAAAAACTTTGATTTGAAGAAATAAAAATTTGAATGTTGTTTTTAGCTAAATATCCAAAGCATTCTTCATAGATAAAAGAGGCTAATGTTGGGTTTAATGTGTTTTTACTAAAAGGATGGAAGAGGTCTTCCAGTGACTTTAAATTCACATGAATTTCTATCATATTTTTCACCATAATTACTATATCATATTTTATTTTTAAATAAAATCTTTTCATAAAAAAACGACTTTAAAAAGCCGATTATTTACTTTTTGGTGACCCGTACGAGTTTCGAACTCGTGAATGTAACCTTGAGAGGGTTATGTGTTAAACCACTTCACCAACGGGCCAAGCAATGTAATTGTATCATGAACTGTCAAAAAAAAGAAGAGTTTTTTGAAAAGTCTTTTAAAAATTTCTATTTTCGCGTACAATAGAAAAGGAAAGTAGGATGTAGTAATGAAAATTGCTTTAATAAATGAAAATAGTCAAAAAAAGAAAAATAGTTTTATATTAAATGTTTTGGAAAAAGTTGCTGAAAAATATGGACATCAAGTTTTTAATTATGGTGTAAGTGAAAATAAGGATGCAAATATCGATTATGTTGGAGCAGGGCTTCTTGCTGGAATCTTATTAAATTCTCGAGCTGTAGATTTTGTGATTATGGGTTGTTCTAGTGGTGAAGGTGTACTTTTAAGTGCAAATGCTATGCCAAATGTTTACTGTGGTTATGTTGCTGATGTTGTCGATGCAAAACTTTTTTCTAAAATTAATGCTGGAAATGCCGTGTCTATTCCGTTTGGAAAGTATTTTGGAACGGGTACAGAGTTTCAATTAGAAAGTATTTTTGATGCGTTATTTTCAACTTCTTTTGGAGAAGGGTATCCTTCTGAAAGAAAAGAGATTCAAGAAAGACAAAGAAAAGAGTTAGAAACTTTAAAGCAAACTTCTCAAATAACTATGTTAGAAATTTTAGATGAAGTAGATAAAGATTTTTTGTATCAAATTATACATAATGAATATTTTGAAGAAAACTTTTTTGGAAATTCTTTAGATAATGAAATGAGTGATCTTTTAAAAGATTTATTTGATGCTTGGATAGAAGAACCATTTAATTAGTTGTGAAAATTAAAATACTTTTGTATAATAGCCTCTTAAGAAAAGAGGTTTTTTATGACAAAAGTTTCTGTGATCATTCCATGTCATAATGCTGAAAAATATTTGTCAACTTGTTTAAACTCTGTTTTAAATCAAACTTTGGATGATATTGAAGTTTTAGCTATTGATGATCATAGCACGGATAATACTTTAAAAATTTTGTATTCTTTTCAAAAGGAATATTCAACTAAACTACGGGTATTTTCATTGCAAGAGTTTAGAGGTGTCTCTGCTGCTAGAAATCTAGGATTAAAGTATGCTCAAGGAGAGTTTATTGGTTTTGTAGATGCTGATGATTTAGTAACTTTGAATATGTTTCGAGACTTTTATACAGTTGCTAGAATGTTTAAAGTTCCAATTGTTGTCGGAAGTAATACGAGAATAAATGAATCTCAATTTTTAAATCAAGAAACTTTTATGTCCCAAGAAGTTTATCATGAAGGTTTAATTGATTATATAAATTTTCCTCTTTCGTTTTTTGATACTTCTCCTGCGTGTTGGAATAAAATTTTTAATCATGATTTTATTTTAAAAACTCGTTTCTTAGAAGGCAAGATATTTGAAGATGTTGGTTTTGTTTATCCTTTGTTGCTTAAAGCTTCAACTGTTTATCAATTTTATCGCGATGATTATTTTTATCGATTTACACCAGGAAGTATCATGACAAAATTAAAAGAGCCAAATCATAAAGTTTTAGATATGTTAGATATCTGTTTAGATATGGAAAAACAAGCTCAAATTTTCCAGTTTGACCAATCAAAATGTACTTTATTAAAAGATTGCATTTATTCATATCTTTTGAATTCTTTAAGCATTATAAATAGTTGGAATATTTCTTTCATCAAAAAAATTCTTCTTATTCAAAAACTTATTTTAGTATATGAGTATTATTTTCCCAAATTGCGGCAGTTCGAAAGCTTTTATGCAAGGTTTGCAAATGATGATTTAAGAAAAGAATTTGAAAAATATTTCTCGTTACCTATCTTTTCTGATGGGCAAATACAAAAATTTTGTCAAGATGTTGCAATTTTAATTAAATCTTTGGAAAATAGTAGTCATTCTTAAATAAAAAATGTATAATGTTGAAAGAAAGGAAGAGTTTATGTTAAAAGTAGAACACATTACAAAATATTATGATCAAAACAAAGCAGTAGACGATTTATCTTTTGAAGTGGAAGATGGAAAAATTTTTGGCCTATTAGGAGTCAATGGTGCTGGAAAAACAACAACATTTCGAATGATTATTGGACTACTTGAACCTACAGAAGGAAAAATTACTTTAGATGGAAAACCTATTGATTATAATGTCACCGATACGATTGGCTTTTTAACTGAAGAACGAAGCTTACTGACAAAACTTACCGTAAAAGAGCAAATTATCTATTATGGTACTTTAAAAGGAATGGAAGAGAAAGAAATCTTAAAACGATTAGATGAATGGTTGAAAAGATTTCATATTGAAGAATATAAAGAGCGGAAAATCAAAGAACTTTCTAAAGGAAATCAACAAAAAGTTCAATTTATTTCTGCTGTGATTAATAATCCAAAACTTTTAATATTAGATGAGCCATTCTCTGGATTAGATCCAATTAATGTTGAAATGTTTATGGATGCTATTAAGGATTTTAAAAAAAGAGGAAGTAGCATTATTTTTTCTTCTCATCGAATGGAACATGTTGAAATGTTTTGTGAAAGTTTAGTTATCTTAGTTAAAGGAAAAAGTGTTTTAGAAGGAGAATTAAAACAAATCAAAAAAGATTATCGTAAGAAAAATATTCATATTAAAGGAAATGTAAATATTGAGTCTTTGAAGAAAACTAAAGGAGTTTTAGAAGTGATAGAAAATGCAGATGAACTTATTGTAAAAATCGAAGATGATTCCTATATTGATAATGTTTTTGATATTGTAAAAAAAGGTAGTGAAATTACTGAATTTTCTGTAGAAGATCCAACATTAAATGAAATTTTCTTAAGTAAAGTAGGTGAAGCTTATGAAAAATAAATTAAAATTTTTAACAAAACAAAGTTTAGATAAAAAGATTAAAACAAAATGGTTTAAAGGGGTAAATATTTTACTACTAGTCTTATTTGTTTTAATTATGAATGTGGACCGAGTAATATCTTTCTTTGGTGGGGATTTTGAAAATCAGATTACAATTTATGTCAAAGATGATGT
>CALVXT010000049.1 GCA_944371545.1 uncultured Bacilli bacterium
TTTAAATAGATTTTTTAGAGACATTTTTATTGAAAAACGTCATTCTAAATAGAGACATTTTTACTGAAAAGTCACATCTTAAATATGTAAAATAGAAAAATTGCTTGTATTCGAACGTTTCTTATGATATAATCTATTTGCTTTTGAAAAAAAGTGATGTATTATCCGCTTACTTATAGGTAATGATGATATGTAATGGTTTATAGAAAGGATGTTTATTGTGGCGAATTTAGTTGATAAGATTAATGAAAAACATATTCGTAAAGATATTCCTGAAATTCGTGTTGGTGACACAGTTCGTGTAGATGTTTGGGTAAAAGAAGGTAAAAAGGAACGTATCCAAGCTTTTGAAGGCTTAGTAGTAGCTAAAAAAGGTGGTTCTGTTTCTGAAACCATTTCTGTACGTAAAAAATCTGGCGGAATTGGTGTTACTCGTATTTTCCCTGTAAATGCTCCAACAATTGATAAAATCACTGTTGTGAGAAAAGGTATGGTACGTCGTGCAAAACTTAATTTCATTAAAGGAATGCGTAAAGAATATAAAGTTAAAGAAAGAAATTAACAAGGTGGAAACACTTTGTTTTTTTTAATGTCTAAATTTACATAAATTTCTAGAATGGAATTTGTTATAAAACCATGTTAAAATAAATGTGGTGAGAAAAATGAAATTTATAAAAGAAATATTTCCGTATATAGTAATTTTGCTTGTTGTTATTTTAATTCGCAGTTTTTTAGTTACGCCTATAAAAGTAAATGGGCAAAGTATGTATGACACTTTAACTGGCGATGAAATTATGCTTTTATTTAAAGTCGGTGATATAAATCGTTATGATATGGTGGTAGCTGATTTAATTGTTGATGGAAAAAAAGATGATACATTAATTAAAAGAGTATATGGACTTCCTGGAGAGACTATTAAATGTGAAAATGGAGTCATTTATATTAATGATCGAAAAATTGATGACCCTTATGCCACGAATGAAACAAGTGATTTTGAGGCTGTTACTTTAGGAAGTGATGAGTACTTTTTGTTAGGCGATAATCGAAGTATTTCACTAGATAGTCGTATTATTGGACCTGTTCATAGAAAAGATATTGAAGGACATACCGATTTTATTATTTGGCCATTTAGTAAATTTGGTGTGGTTAAAAATGAAGTTGAATAAAGGGGTGTAAGGAGGAAAAGATATGTTAAGTCCAAAATTAGAAACAGAAAGATTAATTTTAAGAAGATTAGAAGAAAGTGATCTTGATGCTATGTATGAAATTATAAGTGATAATCGATTGGCAGATTATATTCAATTTCCACGTTTAAGTAAAGATGAAGAGTTAGCGTATATTCGCTTTTTAATAAAAGAAGCGGATGTAAGTGCTGAAGAAAAATGGATTATTGAATTGAAAGAAAATCATGAACCTATCGGAAATATTTCAGTGAATGACGTGAATAAAAGAAATAATTTTTGTACTATAGGATATGTTGTGCGTTACGAATATTGGGGAAACGGATATGCAACAGAAGCTTTAAAAACTGTTTCAGATTACTTATTAAATGAAAGAAAATATCATTTAGTAGAAGGTGTTTGTAATGAACGAAATCTATCTTCTTCTAGAGTTTTGATAAAAGCTGGTTTTAAAAAAGATGGTTATGTTGCCAACAGACGTTTAAATAAGGACGGGACATATTCAGGAATTGAATATTATAGCAAAATTAAATGAGATTAAAGATTAGCTTAAAATAATAATTTAGAAAGTGGTAATATTATGAAATTTTTTGATAAATTCACAGAAACAATTTTTTTGAAAGAAAATAGCAAATTAGAAGAAAAAATTAAGAAATTAAGTACATTACAAGAACAATACCCTAATGATGAGAAAATTAAAAAAAATTTACTTTTTTACAAATTAGGATTAAGTGGTGAAAAAGAAATTGAGTTTGAATTAAAAAATGCAAATTTAGGAATGTATGTTCTTCATGATATTACTTTAAAATATGAAGATTTAACAGCTCAAATTGATTATATTTTTGTAACAACGGGAAAAGTTTATTTGATCGAGTGTAAAAATATGATAGGAAATATTACAGTTAATGAGCGTGGAGATTTTATAAGGGAAGTAAACGGAAAAAAAGAAGGAATTTATTCACCAATCAGACAGGCAGAACGTCATGTGGAAATATTAAAAAAAATATGGCTATCTGGCGGAGGAATACTTAATAAGTTGTTTACTGCTGGAAGATTTGATAACTGGTATGTACCTCTAGTAGTGATGGCAAATTCAAAAAACATTTTGAATACAAAATATGCTCCACAAGAATATAAAAGAAAAATTATTAAATCTGATCAGCTAATAAATTATATTAAAAGAGATATAAAAAGTATTGATAAATCCTTGCTTAATAATAAACGAAAAATGGAAGAAACGGCTAAATGGTTACTTCAATTAGATACTCCTCAATCTTCAGATGATCTAAAGATAGAGAATTTAGAGGAATTTTCAGAAATAAATCTCGATTTAGACAAGCAAGTGATTAAAAAAAGATTAATTGAGTTTAGAGCAAATAAATCTAAACAAAAAAATATTCCGGCATATTACATTTTTACAAATGATGAATTAGAGCAAATTGTGAAAAGTATGCCCAAAAATTTAGAAGAGTTAAAAAGTCTTGATGTTTTGTCAGAAGTAAAGCTAAAATTACATGGTGCAGAAATTGTTGATGTTATTCAAAACAAATAAAAAGAATGTATTGTAAATTTATACATGGAAAGAGAAAATTAGTAGATTATTAATAACAATAATTTATTTATAAAAACAGAGAAAAAAATATAAGATAAAGCGGGATAATTCTAAATAGTAAAATGATAAAAAATAAATTTGAGGATGTGAAAATATGGAATATTTGGGAAGTAAAACGATAGAAACAGATAGACTTATTTTAAAAGCTCAACTCATGGAGGAACAAAAAAAATTATGGGAAATTTTAATGATTCCGGAGGTTAATCGATATTTTTTAACTGTTCCATCTAAATTTCGAGATAAATTAAAAGATTGGAACATACAAGAAAAATATTATGAAGAAGAGATGAAACATGCTAAAGACAATAATGTATTTAAATGGATTATTTTTTTAAAAGAAACTGGCGAATGTATTGGAAGAATATCTTGTCATGAAGCGACTTCAGAAAATTCTGAAATAACTGATTCTAATATTCGTGGAGTAGGTTGGATTATTGATCCAAAATATCAAAGCAGGGGATATGGGACCGAAGCTTCTAAAGCAATGATAGATTTTATGTTTTTAGAATGTAAAATTGCAAAAATTATTACTGGAGCTGCTATTTGTAATCCGGCATCATGGAAGATTATGGAAAAATCGGGATTTGAAAGAAAAAAAGAAACAAAAACAATTCAATATACTTTTTTAGATGAACCAACTGAAATTTATTGCTATGAATTAACTCGTGATAAATATCTATTGTTTAATAAAAATAGTTAATTTTTAAGGAGATAAATATGTTACGGTTAGAAAGTAAATCATTAATAGAGTACTATGGAATCAATCCTCAAAACTATGATCTCGGGTTTATTCATTATCAAGTTGATTTAATGGAAGAAACAGAAGAAGAATATCATTTATTAGAGCAAGATTTTTATCACATAAAAGAATATGTCGGAGAAGAAAAATTTAAAATATATTTTTCTGAATTAGACACTTTAGAAAAAATTATTCAAAATACAAATGTTTTAGAAAAGTTTTTAAACTTTATTTATATTCGGATTAGAAATGTTGATGAGTTATTAAAGTTAAATAAAATTATTCCAAATAAAAATATAAAAATTATTATAGATGCTAAAAATTTACAAAGTATTTCAGAAATTAAGAATGAGAACTACGAAATTATTTTACAAATTGATACAATTTCAGAATTAACGATTGATGAATTAAATAAGTCAAGAACTCATCTAAATATTACTCAAATTTTAGTTGGACAAATTTGCTATTTATCAAAGAAATTTTTACCTTTTTTAGAGCAAATGGCTAAGAAATTTCAGTTGAGTTTAGATAATTATTTAGAAATTGAAAAAAATGTGTTGATTTCAAATGATTTTTATTCGATTTCAACTTATGAAAAAATTTTTCATACTTTTCATGAGTTAGTAGGAGATATTTCTTTAAATGATGAAGAGGTAGAAAAATTCTTTGAAATTTATAATCGTATTGCACATAAAATATTTTATAATTTTGAACATTTACATGATGATTTATTAGAAAATCAAAATTTGTTTGGCGGTTTATTTCATAATACTTGTGTCTGTGAAGGCTATGTAAAAATTTTACAGCAAGCTTTAAGTTTAGTTCATATTGAATCTATTGTTGTAGGTGGTGGAGGATCAAAGATAGAAGGTGGTCACTTATGGAATCAAGTTAAAATTAATGGGGTTTGGTATAATGCAGATATAACGTTAGATTCTATTCGTATTCATAATGGAGAGGAAATTTCTTCTTGTTTAGTAAGTGGTGATATGGTTTATAAAACGGAGTATCCTGATGCTAAAAAATGCGAAGTTTCTTGTGATTATAAAAAGATTTTTAAGAGGTAAAGTAGAAAAGATATTTTAAATTATATTAAAGAAAATTGTAATGAAGTATACTTACAATATAAAGAAATATACGATAGAAAAAATAATGGATATTGGGAAATATTAGCAGATGGGATTAATAGTTATTGTGAAGCAAATAATATAAAGTATATAAATTATTTTTATCATAAAGAATTGTTAGAAAAAAGAAAGCGAGTGTAAAAAATGAAGAATATAAAAGAATTTTTAATTGAATCTAAGAAACAAACTTATGCAAATGAAAAAGTAGAAAAGGTTAGTAGTTCAAGATATGGCTCTAAAGACTATGAATATAAGAAAGATAATATGATTTATCATGATACTTATTTTGGTGGTACAAACTTTATTGGAGAAGAAGTAGTTTATATAGATAATAAGATATATTGGGCAATGAATTATTATGGTATAACTTTAGATGAGACATTAGGGGAAGAAGCAATGGATAGTGCTTTGCGTCCGGCCTTAATGAATGTAGGAGAAGATAATAATATAATTCCTGTAAGAGGACCTAAAGAATTTATTAATGGCGAATATAAATATACCTTTGAAGTAAAAGGAGATTTAGATTATTTTAGTGGTACGGAGACTATTTATAAAAATGATAAAAAAATTTATGAATTAAAGTGTAATGGCGGATTAATTAAATAATAATAAAAAGAAAGTGATAACTACAAGTACTAATATAAGAAGAGATTTTTTCTTGTTTAGTAAGTGAGGATATGGTTTATAAATAAGAGGTAATAGAAATGAATAAAATTGTGTACCATGGAAGTTCAAATGGAAATATGGAAGTACTTAGGTCTCATAAAAGTACTCATCAAAAAGAATGTATATATGCTACAGATAATAAAGTGGTTGCCCTTCTTTTTATGGCAAAAGGAAATGGGGATTTAGATACTCGAATATCCAATGTAAATGGTAAACCAGAACTAGTTGAAAGAAGGTCTGGGGTACTTGAGAGACTTTATAATAGAGATGGTTATTTGTATGAACTAGATGGTACAACTTTTGGACATTATGATTATTTGTGGTCATTAGAAGTCATCTCTTTTGAAAAAGAAATTAAACCTTTAAGAAAAATTTACTATCCAAATATTTTAGATGCCATAATGGATGAGGAGAAAAAGAAGAATATTATTATTTATAGATATCCTGATAGACCTCACGATATGCCATTAGATAATTCTGATTTAATTGAAAAATATATTTCTTTTGAAGAACAAGGAATAAAAGGTGCTGTAGCGGATTTATTAAGGGTATATCCAGAATTTTTAAGTGATGTTGAAAATTTTGAATATCAAAAGACAAAATCTTGGAAATTTAGAAAGTAGGAATGTTATGATAATTGAATATGAAGAAAAGTATGCTGAAGAAGTTAAGGATTTGTTCGTGGAACTTCAAGAGCATATAGTGAATATAGATAAAGAAAAATATAATCAAATTACTCCACAATATCGAGAGATTTATTTTACAAAAACTTTAGATGAAGTAAAAAAATATGAAGGAAAAATTTTTTTATATGAAAAAAATAATCATATTGTCGGTTTAATAGCTGGAATGATAAATAATGATGCTTTAGATACCTATGATTTTAAAGCACCTAAAAGAGGAAGAATTTCTGAACTGATTGTATCTAAAAATTGTCGTTCTGAAGGAATTGGCAAAAAATTATTAAAAGCTATGGAAGAACATTTAAAAGCTTTAGGTTGTCAAAATATTTTAATAGGAGTTTTTGGTTATAATGAACGAGCTATTCAATTTTATGAAAAAATGGGATATCATACAAGAATGATTGAAGTGACTAAAAAAATAATATAAATTTTTTATAAAAACATTAAATGATTAGAGGTATTATTTATGAGACAAATACAAAATTTAAAAATTTGCGTTTTAAAACAGTATGAGTTATTGCTGGCTTTACATGTTGCTTATTTGTTAGAATTTCCAAGTGAAAAAGAAAAATATGATTTTATAGAAATTCCAAATATTGATTATGCGAGAAAAATAAAAAAAATGATAAATATAGCTGAATGTAAAAGTCTTATAAAGTATATTCAAAACTTTAAAGATGAATCTGTATCAATTAATATTGCAATTGGATTAGATGATTGTTACGAAATAAATGAAAGATTAATGGATAGAGAATACATTGAAAAATATTTAGGATATGGAACACTTGAACAGTTTGTAATTTTGTTAAAAGAATTTGCCCAAAAAATTTGTTGGGATTCATTTTTTGATGAAAATATAGATTTCTATCAAAAAATTATAGATATTATGGATAATTTTCCGAAGAATTTAGATTTAACTGATATTAATCGTTTTTATGGATTAAAAGATACGCAATACACATGTGTATTATCTGTACTTATGAATGGCGGTTTTGGACCAAAGGATAAAGAAGAAAATTTATATTATGTTCGAGGAATTGGTTATAATGAAAAAATAAAAAAATTTGAAATTGACGAAAAATATTTGTGTGAATGTATGTTTCACGAGTTTTCACATCCAGTAGTCAATGCTCTAGTAGATAAATATTTTTCTGGTTTTGTACATATTGATGATATTTATAAAGAGGCTATTTTAAATGGATTGCCTAAGACTTATCAAAATAAAAAGGTTTTGTTATATGAATATTTTGTTCGAGCAAATGCTAATGTTCTTGTAAGAAAATACTATCCCGATATTATTATCAGTGAATGGATTAAAAATTTAGGATTTATCTATTTAGAAAAACTTGCTGATTATATATATCAAAATTTTGAGAGTTATAGTAATTATGAGGATTTTTTTAAAAAGGAACTCGTTGATTTTTTTAATGATATTAGAAAATAGTTTTAAAATTCAATATGCATAGCTTGTATAAAAAGACAATGTGTTCTAATAAAAATAGATAAAATTATTTGTGAATGAAGGTGTTTTTATGATAGAGATAAGATATGAGAAAATATATAATCAATTTATAGAAAATTATAAAGAAATTCATGTGAATCCTTGGCATGAAATAAGTGAAGAAGAATTAAGAAAAATATATGATACATTATTGTCTTCAATGGATGTGAATAATGAATATTCCTTTAAATACTTTATGGACTATATTATTAAACGTTTGAATGGTACAACTGATGCTCATACCAAATATGAAGCTATATCGGCAATTCCTATGAATTTTAGAATGTTTGGTGATGAAATACTTATTAATTATCCAGAAGATTTAAAAAATAGTAAGTTAATAACGATAAATGAAATTTCAATGGATAGAATTATTCATGAATTAGAAGATGTTATTTCTTATGGTACCCCAGGTAAAAGAAGGTATGAAATTGAAAAATCTTTATTTAATAAATTGGTATTATTTGGATTACCTTCATTAAGAAATGCGGATACTTTAATATTTACAATTCAAAAAATAGACGGTAGTATAATTAAAAAAGAATTTGCTAGAAGCAAAAATTATTTTGAAGAGCTTTTTGATTATGATAAGTATCGTTATGGAAATAATGCTACATATCGATTTATTGATAATTGCTTAGTTTATAATCATAGTTCTGTTCAATCAAAGTTTAAAGAGAAAATTGAACAAGCTATTGAGCTTTTAAAAAAAGAGGATTTATCTAATATAGATACTATTATTGTAGATTTGCGTGGAAACACTGGAGGAAATGCAGCTTTAAATCGAATTTTAATGGATTTTCTGAATGAGAATAAGGATAAAAAACTTCTTTGCTTAACGGACTACCGCGTATTTTCAGGCGGGCGTTACGCTCTTCGTGATTTAATAAATTTAGGGGCTATTACTATTGGAGAAGAGATAAGTACTCCGATAAATTGTTATGGAAATAGTCATTGGTTTACTATTGCTCAACATAATTTTTCTGTCTCAGAGTGTTACTTTCATCCATTTGCTGGATGGAGTGCTTCTTCTAAAGAAGAATTTCAAAGTGAGGTTACAAAAGAATTGTATGCACCGTATATATTTACACCAGATATTTTAATTAATGAAACCAAAGAAGATTATATGAAAAATAGTGATGTAATTTTAAATTATGCTTTAGAATATAGTAGAAAATTGGCTAGAAAATAAATTAGCAGGATAAACGCATGAGTTTTTGAAACTTATGTGTTTTTTTGTTGTATAATAAAGAAAAGGATAAAGGGATATGAGT
>CALVXT010000050.1 GCA_944371545.1 uncultured Bacilli bacterium
CTCCAAATGGAGGTCGCCAGTAATTGGCCTTATAGGCCTTAACCAAAAGCCACCCGTTTTACGGGTGGATATTTACTTGACATTGTTTGCATGTGTGATAAAATGATAACATAGTGTTTAGATGTGTCAAAAAAATTAATAGTATCTTGCTTTTTTATTTATTATTCGATAGAATATCAATAGATAGAAACGATTTTTTTATATAGAGTATAGGTGATAAGGGTATGAAAGAAAATGAAATAGTCATAGATCAAGTTAGTTTGGCTTGGCGTTGTAAGAGAGTAATGTATTTTTCATTTAAAAGAATTTTTGATATATGTTGTAGTTTAGTAGGAATTGTTTTTTTAATTCCTCTTTTAGTCGTTATTAAAATTGCTTATATGTGTACGGGAGATTTTCATAGTGTACTATATTCTCAAAAAAGGATAGGAAAGAATGGAAAAATTTTTCGTTTACACAAATTTAGAACTATGGTTCCTAATGCCGATGAAATTTTGAAAGAATGGTTAGAAAATAACCCTGAGAAAAGGGAAGAATATTATCGTGATCGTAAAATTGATAAGGATCCTAGGATTACGAAAATAGGAAATTTGCTTCGAAGAACTTCCTTAGATGAATTTCCACAGTTTCTCAATATTTTGGTTGGTGATATGTCTTTAATAGGACCAAGGCCGGTTGTTCTAGATGAAGTTGAAAATTATGGAAAGAATAAAGAAAAATTTTTAAGTGTTCGTCCTGGTTTGACAGGATATTGGGCAAGTAATGGACGAAGTAACGTATCATACAAAGAAAGAATGAAAATGGAGCTATTTTATGTAGATCATTGTTGTATTCGTCTGGATTTAGAAATTATTTGGAATACGATTATTACTGTAATTAAAAGAGATGGAGCAAAATAATGAAAAAGTTGTGTATTCTTATTTTGCTTATTTTTATATGCATAGGTTGTGGCAAAAAAGAAGAAATAGCGACTCATCAAGAGCCAATTGAACAAGAGAAAGTCGTTGAAGAAAAGAAAATTGAGATTGTCGATGTGAATTCTAAAACAAGACCTTATGCGGTTGTTATAAATAATTCAACTGTTGCCGTTAAAGTCCAAACTGGGTTACAACAAGCCTATATTGTATATGAATTTCCAGTTGAAGGTGGCTTAACGAGACTAATGGCCTTATATAAAGATGTGCCTGACTTTACAATCGGAACTATTAGAAGTTCTAGACACAACTTTTTAGATTATGCTATGGAACATGATGCCATTTTTGTTCATTATGGCTGGAGTCATTATGCAGAAGATGATGAAAGAAATATAAAATATGACTATATTAATGGAACTTTAGGAGGAGGACCATTTTGGCGAGAAAATCCTGAAAGTTTAGCTACCGAGCATACCGCTTACACCAGCATCGGCAAAATTAATGATTATGTATCTAGAAAAGGCCTTAGAAATACAAGTGAACAAGGTTTGGTTTTAAACTATGATGTTAATGGAGTTGATTTACAAGCCAAAGAAGGAAATGCAGTCGCTAATAAAGTCATAATTCCATCCAATGGCAGTGTGAATACTACTTACGAATATGACCAAGAAAATAAGGTATATAAAAGATTTGTTAATGGTAACCCAAATACTGATTACTATACCAAGGAACAATTTACTACTAAAAATATTATTGTTCAAAAAATAAATACGAAAATGGCTAGTGATAATTATTATTGGGATTTAGAAACAGTAGGAAGCGGTAATGGTTATTATATTACAAATGGATATGCCATTCCTATAACATGGCAAAAAACAAGTAGAGAAGCTAAAACAAAATATACGTATTTAGATGGCACAGAAGTATTGTTAAATGATGGCAATACTTATGTTCAATTGCAATCAACTAGTCAAGATTTAGAAATTAACTAACACTCTATTATTTTATTGGAGGTAAATATGAAAAAGAAACTTGAATTACATGTGCATACCACATATTCTAAAGATAGTATTTTGACTTTTCCGTTTCTTTTATTAATGTGTAAAATAAAAGGCATTAATTGCATTGTAATTACTGATCATAATGAAATTTCGGGCGCTGAATATTATAGAAAAAAATTAAAAAAACATAAAATTGATGTAATTGTCGGGGAGGAAATCTTTACCTCTAAAGGTGAAATCATTGGGCTTTTTTTAAAAGAAAAGATAGAACCAATGCTCTCGCCTAAGGAAACAGTTAATGCTATAAAGAATCAAGGGGGATATGTTTACATACCGCATCCTTTTGATACACAACGCAAAAAAAGCGTTTTGAAAGACAGTGCTTTACAAAAAATTATAGATGATGTTGATTTTATTGAATGTCACAATGGGAGAAATGTTAGTTTGAGTTTTTCAAAGAAACAGAAAGAAATTGCAAAAAAGTATGATAAAATAGGAGTTGTTGGTAGTGATGCACATACTTTTTATGAATTGGGACGTAATTATTGCCTAGTTAATTCTTATTGTAAAGAAATATTTAAAGAAGAAATATCGAAAGCAACTTTTTTTACTAAAAAATGTATAAAAGCAGCACATTTTAATACCAAAATTGCTCGAGCTATAAAATTGATTAAAAGAGGTGAATGGAATGAACTATATAGAATTATCAAAAGAAAGTTTAAAAAAAGAAGTAAAAAAATTGTACGATAAGGTAAAAAAAAATTATGAATATGACTGTGTTGTTTTTATAGCAAAAGGAGCTTTTTTGATTGGAAAAGATTTAGCGTATTATCAAAATGTTCCTCTTTTAGAAGTTTTTGCAACACGAAAAGGAAATAAATTCAAAAAAATTTTAAGACCTTTATTAAAAGCGATTCCTAGAAAAATAAAAAAAACTTTGCGAGAAAAAGAAGCTATTTCTTCTTATCATCAAGATCATTCCAAAAGATTCGTTTCATTTGATGAAGAAATTTGGAAATTGTACAGGAATTCGAAACGCATATTACTAGTTGATGATTCAGTAGATACTGGAAATACTATTCAAAGTGTTTATGAAAACATTAAAGAATACTTTTCAAATTCTGAAATAAAAATTGCCTGTCTTAACATGTTCGAAAAATCAAAGTGTAAATGTAAAATCGATTATTATTTATATGAAAATAGTTTGATAAACGGTCCTTGGTCAAATGATTCAAAAGAATATAAAAATTTCTATAATGAGTATCAGCTATGGCATAGTTTTTCAACCTTTTTTCCTAAAAGAGTTTCTGTTGCCATGGCCACCTATAATGGAGAAAAATATATAAAAGAGCAAATTTCTTCTATATTAAAGAATTTAAAAGAGAATGATGAATTGATAATCTCTGATGACGGATCAAAAGACGATACATTGAAAATAATTCACTCTTTTGAAGATCAAAGAATTGTTTTGTTAGAAGGCCCGCGTAAAGGTATTAAGCAAAATTTTGCCAATGCAATTTCAAATTGTTCTGGAAAATATATATTTTTATCTGATCAAGATGATTATTGGAAAGACGATAAAATAGAAATTGTCTTGCAAGCATTTCAAAAATATGATGCGCTGTTAGTTCAACACGACTGTTCTTTAATACAAAATGAAACTAAAAAGGAATTGGTTTCTTCCTTTTTTGAATTCAGAAAGTGTGGAACAGGCGTAATTAAAAATATTACCAAAACAACTTTTTTAGGGTGTTGTATGGCTTTTGATGCTAGAATGAAAGAGGTAATTTTACCAATTCCAGATAATATAGATATGCATGATCAATGGATTGGAGTTATCTGTGAACATTATAAAAAGAGCATTTTTATTTCGGATAAGTTAATTGAATATCGTAGACATGAGGGAACTGCTTCAGATTGTTTTCATCATTATCCAATATCTAAAATGATTCGAAATAGAATTGTACTTATAAAAGAATATAAAGAAAGGATTCGAAAAAAATGAATTGGTTACTTTATTTATTGCTGATTGTATTTTTAATTATTGATTTTTGTTTAGATAAAAAGCTCTTGAGTCCGGTTAAAATTTTTAATTTAATATGGCTTGCTATTTATAGTTTGTATTTATTAAATTTAAGCTATATACAACAATCATTATCTGACAAGACTATTGTTATATTTATTGTATGTGTTTTGTTTTATAATTTGGCTTGTTTATTTATTAGATTTTTGTTTAAAAAGAAAGAAAAAAGCCAAAAAGAAACCGTTAATGCTGTGGATGAAAAGAAATTAAAAAAGAGACTTGATTTTATAAATTTGATTTTTGTTCTAGTATTTATTATTGAAATAATTTATTCCAAAGGATTTCCTTTATTATTTAGAATGCAAGGGGGAGACAGCCAATATTTGAATTTTGGTATTACCTCTGTACATGGGCTATTAAACGGTATAGCTGTGTGCTTGGGAGCATACTATTTGTTTAAAAAAGATACAAGAAAATATATTTATTTAGTTTTCGGTATATTAACTATTTCTCGTCAAGTCTTAATATCCTTAATTATTGAAGCTATTGTGTATTTTTTGTGTACTAAAATAAACAAAAAAGCGAATTACAAAAAAATTGCTTTAGGTATGTGTGGACTTGTAGTGCTTGTATTTGCTGGATTTACTTTAATTGGAAACTTTCGTTCTGGAAGTGATATGATGGAAAATATTTTTCGACCAAGGGAGCAATATAAAAATTTACCAACCGGAATAATGTGGGTATATTCATATACTGAATTTTCATTAAGCAACTTTAATAATCTTGTTTCTATGACTCCTGGTGCTGTAAACCATGGGGCTTCAACATTGAGTTTTTTCTTGCCATCTATAATAACTAATCATTTCAATATTCATGAAAATTTTTCCGAAAATTATTTAGTAAGTCCAAATTTTACTGTGTCTACTTGGTTTCCAGAAATATACTTGGATTTTGGAGTTATCGGAATTGCAATATTTAGTTCTTTGATAGGATTACTCGGTGGCTTTTTATATCGGAAAGTTATAAATGTCAATAGTGATATGTATAATCTTTTGTATGCGGTTTTTATTCATAATATTTTATTATTTTTCTTTGTAAACTTTTTCATTTATATTTCAATGGCTGTTCAATTTATATTAATCCCTATTATATTTGGAAATATAAAATTTAAAAATAATAGAAAGGAACAAATTTGAATTCAAGAAGGAAAATTTGTGAAAAATGAAATATGAAAATATATGTCGTAACACATAAAAAAACATCTGAAATACCAAATAAAATATATAGTTTATTGCAAGTTGGCAGCGCCAATAATAAAGATCTAGGATATTTAAAAGACAATGTTGGAGATAACATATCTAAAAAAAACCCATATTATTGTGAATTAACTGGATTATATTGGATTTGGAAAAACAGTAAAGAAGATATAGTTGGCTTATGCCACTATAGACGATATTTCTTTGAAAGTAAATTTTCTAAATCATTTTCTAAGTTATTGTGTGCAAACAAAATCAAAAAAATATTAAAAAAATATGATATAATTGTCCCATTACCAAGCTACATTTATAAATACTCTTTAAAAGAACAGTATATTAAAATTCATCATGAAAAGGACTTATTAAAATGTAGAGATATAATTAAAGAAATGTTTCCAGAGTATATAGCATCATTTGATAAAGTTTTTCAAAGCCATTCCTTTTACCCTTATAATATGTTTATTACTAGCAAAATAATACTAGACGAGTATTGTGAATGGCTATTCAAAATTTTATTTGAATTAGAAAACGAAGTTGACATTACTAATTATGATTCATATAACCAAAGAATTTTTGGCTTTCTATCTGAACGATTATTAAATGTATGGTTAGACTATAAAAAATTAAAGGTAAAGAAGCAACCGGTACACAATATAGAAAACAATATACTAAAAGAGCAAATTGCAAATAGTACAAAAAAAATATTATTATTATTAGGGAGAAGATAAGATGAAAAAAGTAGTAAAAAAAATAATTGGACCCAAAAAATATGAGAGTTTAAGAAATAAAAAAAATTCCTTTCTTAAAAATAGAAATGTTAAAGGAAGTTATACATTTATTTCTAATAAAAAAAATTATGAAAAATTATGTATTATATTAGCTGGATATAAACCTTTTTTATTTCAAACTATTTTTGACAGAATAAGAAAAAATGTTCCTAATGATGTTGAGGTTTGTATTGTTTCGTCAGGAATATATAGTGAAGAATTGAAAAATATAGCCCAAAAATTTCAATGGTCTTATTTATATACCAAGCGTAATTGTGTAACTTTGGCCCAAAATCTAGCCATAAAAGAATTTTCAAAAGCTAAATATATATATAAATTAGATGAAGATATTTTTGTGACAAAAGGATATTTTGAAACTTTAATGAAAACTTATGTAGAATGTAATGAAAATGGTGAATATAAAGTAGGCTTTGTTGCGCCAACCATTCCTATTAATGGGTTCGGACACCTTAGTGTTTTAAAAAGATTTAATTTAGTTGAATATTATACTAATAAATTTGAAAAACCTTTGTATGCCGCTGGTGTGGACCGAATGATTGAATCTAATCCTGAAGTTGCCAAATTCTTTTGGGGTGAAGGAAATTTTTTGCCTACAATTGATGTTATGAATAAAACTGTCCAAAAAGATAAATTTAATTATGTTGCCTGTCCAATCAAATTTAGTATAGGTGCCATTTTATTTAATAGAGATACATGGGAGGATATGGGGTATTTTAAAGTAAAAAATGGTCCATGTATGGGTGTTGATGAAGAACAATTTTGTACATATTGTATGAGTCAGTCCAAAGCAATAATCGTTTCGCAAAATACTATTGTTGGTCACTTGTCATTTGGAAAGCAAAACAAAACAATGGAAAACTATTTTTATTCTCATAAAGATTATTTTGATATATAATAGGTGTGTTTTATGAAAAAATCTATTAAAAAAAATTATATATATAATTTAATGTATCAAATATTGCTTGTTATATTGCCACTCATAACAACACCTTATATATCTAGGATTTTAGGAAGTGAAAATATTGGTATATATAGTTTTACTTCTTCTATTGTTGCTTATTTTATTTTATTTGGCTCTTTAGGAGTTGCTTTATATGGCCAACGTGAAATTGCTTTTTTTCAAGAAAATAAAATAAAACGAAGTGAAATATTTTGGCAAGTAAACATTATAAAATGGTTTGCTATGATAATATCTATAGCTGCTTATATTTTCACTTTTTGTTTGTCAGGTGAATACACTATTTATTACCAAATATTAATTTTAGAATTAATAGCTAATATGCTTGATATAAGTTGGTACTATCAAGGTTTAGAAGACTTTAAAACAACTGTTATTAGAAACATGATCGTAAAAGCTCTATGTATTGCTTGTATTTTTCTTTTTGTTAGAACACCTAATGACCTACCTTTGTATTTTATAATTTATTCTGTAAGTAATATTTTTGGTAATTTAACGTTGTGGATAAAATTGCCTAGGTTATTAGATAAACCTAAAATCAAAGTTAAAGAACTTAAGAAACATATTAAACCAATATTATTGATGTTTTTACCCCAGATAACTATACAAATATATACTGTTCTTGATAGAACCATGTTAGGTTTTATTCTAAACGATATGCATCAAGTTGGTATTTATGAGCAATCCCAAAAAATTGTCAAATTATCATTAACAGTAGTTAGTGCATTAGGAACGGTAATGATTCCTAGGATTGCTAACCTTTATGCTAAAAATAAAATCGAAGATATTAGTAAAAATTTATACAATTCATTTCATTTAGTATTTTTAATTGGTCTTCCTATCATGTTCGGAATTATGGCTATCGCTGCAAATTTAATTCCTTGGTTTTTGGGTGAAAGTTTTACTGAAGCCATTCCAATTTTACAAATTGCCTCTGTATTAGTACTAGCAATAGGTTTAAGTAATATTACTGGCATGCAATGCTTAATTCCTATAAATCGCCAAAAAGATTTTACAATTTCTGTTCTTGCGGGAAGTATTATAAATTTTGTAGGCAATTTATTACTAATACCATATTTTAAAGCAATAGGAGCTATCATAAGTTCTGTGTTAGCCGAATTTACTGTTACATTTATACAATTATGGAAAGTCAAAAAAATCATCGAGCCAAAAATAGCATTTCAGCCATTTTTTAAATGTTTTCTGGCAAGTTTTATAATGTTTATTGCTGTATTTTTATTAGGAACATACTTTTCACCTAGTTTAATTTCTAGTTGTATTTTAATTATAACTGGGATAATCGTATATGGTATATTAATAATTGTTTTAAAAGAACCGTTTGTATTTTATGGATTATCATGGTTAAAAAAAATTATCGGAGGAAAAAAATGAAAAGCAGTACATTAAGAAAAATTTCATATTTATATTTAATTTTACCCATAATAGTATTTTATTTAGGATACATAAAATTATTTATATCTATTCCATTAGCAATTGGCTTGCTATTTCTTTTTAAAAGACTCGTTCAAACAAAGAAAATAAAAGAAGAAAGGGCTTTTTTATTAAAGTTGTGTTAAACATAATGACTGATAAATAAAAATGATGTATAATAGTATTAGCCAAACAAAAGATAAAGAAAGG
>CALVXT010000051.1 GCA_944371545.1 uncultured Bacilli bacterium
AAATTTGCTTGTTCAAATTTTTAAATTGGTTCTTTATATATTACAGATTTTTAAAATTGGTAGAAAATCACTTTTTTTCCGTTTTTTTCTTTTTTCGTTTTTTCTTTTTGGGATTTTTAGAAAGTTCTTCACTTGAATTTATTTCTTCAATAACGCCGTCTACTACTTTATTTGTCTTTTCTTTTACTTTTTCGGCTGCTTTTTCGACCACAGAAAAATTTTCATTATCTTCAATGATTTCATTGCATTTTGACTCAACAAATTCTTTTTTCTCTTCTAATATTTCTTTAGCTTCTTCTTTGTTTAAATTGGCTAAATCTTTTTTTAATTCTTCAAATTTCTGACTAATATTCTCTTTTGTTTCTTCTAAATCAATGTCTTTAATCATCTCTAATAAAGCCTTGGAATTCTTTTTTAGTTCTTCTCTTGTTTTGCTTCCTTTTTCAGGCGCTAAAAGGATTCCTAAGCCCACTCCAATAATTGCTCCAGTTAAAAAATGGCTAGTTCTCTTTTGAGCCATTTTTTTTCTCCTTATTTTGTTCGTCCTTTTTCGGAGCTTTACTCTTCTTTGTTATAAAAAGATTGGCAATTAAGGAAGTTATTCCTTCGATTACTTTATCAGTAATTAAAACGACACGATCTGTTGTTGTATCAATGATGTGAAATAATCCGTCTAATGCTCTTACTTTATCATTGACATTATCTACAACTTTTTCAACTTTATCTAAAGTAATTAAGAATTTAATTGCTAAAACAATGCCAATTAATAAAATGATAATTAATAGTACATAAATAATAATCGGTAAAAATTCTAATAAAAAACTCATGTTTATTCCTCCTCTTTGTTTTCATACATTGAATCTATTAAATCAAATAAATCATTTTCAAGAGTATCCTCTTCTTCAACTTTTTCCATTGGTGTTTTATTTCTTGGTTTATCTAACGGTTCAAGTTTTTCGGATCTTTCATTTCTTCTCGGTACAGTTTCTCTTTCTGGTTCACGAATTTCAGGAACTTCAATCGTATCGGATACAGCTTCCTTTAATAATTCATCCATCTTCTCATCGCTGTCAAATTTTACTCTCGATTCTTTTTCTTCACGAAGACTTTTTTCTAAATCATCTTCTAATGCCCCAAAAGCTTTTTTTCTAACTGCATCTAGCTCAATAGTTTTTTTCTCTTCTTTTTTTACTATAATATCTTCTTTTTTATAATTTTTATCTAACACCCCATATACTGGAGAAATCACTGGAGATGGTGTGAATTTTTTTAATGCTGAAGTGGTTTCTTTTTTTGGTTCATGAACTCTACCTCTTATTTCTGGTGTTCTGCTTCGTATTTCTTCTCGTTTGATTTTTGGCTTTTCATAATCAAATAGATTCATGCTCATATTTTTTTTAGGTTCTTCTTTTTTCTCTTCAGCAACTAAGCTTTTCATATTTTCAAATTCTTGATCATCAAACACTGGAAAATCAAATGTTTTTTCAGCTTTAAATAGCTCCTGATCATTCATAATTGGTGTGTTACCTGGAATTGCTTCTTCAACTAATGGTTTCTTTCTTTCTAAAGGCTTTCTTTCAACTTCTGGTTTAGCTTCTCTTTTTACTTCAGGTTCTTTTACCGGAATTTCAATTTCCTCTTCTTCAAATAACACATTTTTTAATTTATTAAATAGTCCCATAATTATTCCTCTTTTCTTTACCTATGAATGAAATCTGGGTCAACGGTTTCACTATCTTCTTCATATTGCCCATATTCTTCCACAATTTCTAAGTAGCCACTTTCTGTTTGGGCTGTTTCAAAAATGTTATGTTCAACTTCATTGCTTGTTAAAACATCATCACCCATTAGGCCTATTAGAACTGTGTCTTGATAATTTATAGAAGTCAAAATGGACATAGCGTATGCAACTGCCTCATTCGCGCTTTCTTTTTCTACTATCACTTCTATTTTAGCATAATTATACATGATTTCAATAAAATATTTGTCGTTTGAAGTATTTTTTATTTCAATATAGCCAAAGTTTTCATCTTTCTGTATCTTCTCACTATAAACTGCATCGGTATTTACTTTATACTCTTCATTGATTTTATTATAGTAACTTACATAATCAACATATAAATAATAGATTGTATCATTATGGGAAATAATTTCGTTTGTCCCTTCTTGTTCCAACAATCTGAGTCCTTTTGGTAAATAATATTTATAACCTGCACGAGAGATATTGGTACTATTTACAGGCGACGCGAGTGACTCACTAATTATTTGTTCATAAGAATATTCTGTTATTGTCGAGCAGCCTGAGGTCAAAAAAATACATCCAAATAATACTATTGCTATTTTTTTCATAAGAACTCCTTATTTGCTTATAATAGTATATCAAAAAATTCAAAAATTGTAAATTGTCTATAAAATAGAAGCTTTAGTTAGTGTTCTTTTTTCTAGCCTCTACATAATTAATTTTATAGCCTAGAGAAGAAAACTTTTCTTCGTATTCCGTTTTGATATTGAAAATATTTGTATTTGCTAAATCCAAACTTACTTTTTCTAAAATATACCCGTGTTTACTAAGTTCTTCAAGACTGTACGCAAATAAAAGGATATTGTCTGTTTTTTGAATAATATGACAATCTTTTAAAAAGATTTTATCATAGCTTTTTAAAAATTCTTGAGAAGTTAATCTTCTTTTTGCGTGTCTTGTTTTAGGCCACGGATCTGAAAAATTTAAATAAAGTGTGGCTATTTCTTTATCAAAAAAATTTTCAATATTTTTGGCATCTTCACATATGAAACATATATTTGATAATTCTTCTTCCTCTACTTTTTGGATTGCTCTTATTAATACACTTGCAAATTTTTCCATACCAATAAAATTTATGTGTGGATAAGTTTTGGCCATATTTATTAAAAACTGGCCTTTTCCCATTCCTATTTCTAAATGAATTGGATTGTCATTTTGAAAAACTTTTTTCCACTTTCCTTTGTTTTCTTTAGGATTTTTTATAAAATAGAAACTTTTTGTTAAATCTTCATAAGCATTTTTTACATTTCTTAAACGCATTTTACATCACTTCTTTCTAATTTTTTCATATACTATTTTTAGAGGAGGAACTTGGATGAAAAAAGATCGGAATTCATTTTTTGAAAGTTCAAATTTTAATATGAGTGCAATGGGTCCAAATATGGGGATGCCAAATCAAAATATGGGAATGAATATGGGGATGCCCCAAATGAATGCAGCAAGTAGTAGCTTTTATGCAGCTCAAAACATGCCAATGCCCTTACCAAATTATACTATGCCTAACCAATCTATGGAACCTTCCTACAGTGAATTAGAAAGTCGAATGGCTAGATTAGAACGTAGCATCAACCGATTAGAAGCTCGTTTAAATAAATTAGAGGGAAGCACCTATTACACAAAAGAAACTTATGAAACCGATGGAAATATGTATATGGTGTAACCACGGTATTACTATACTAAAGTTTTTTTAAAGGAACAAGTTTTTTCTTGTTCCTTTCGTTTATTTTATTATACTTACTTTTCCAAAAGTGATTTTTTTTACAATTTTATTTAAATATTCTTTACCAAATACTGTTGTTAAAATTCCTTGTTTGTAAGCGACAAATAAGTATACAATAGCTCCGACAATGCTAATGATAGCCACGTAGATAATACATGAAGTTTTGCTTACTATATTTAATGGAATAAGGATTTTTAAAAGTAGAACAACTAAAATCATGACAACAGTTGGAATAACGATTTTCCCAAGCATTTTGAATGTTTCTCCATATTTTAAATGATGGTCTTTCTTTAAAATGAATAAGGCTGAAAAAGCCGAGAAAGAATATCCGACAATTGATGCAAAAACTGCTCCAATAAATGGTTCAAAGCCTAAATGATAAGCAACTAACATAAACGGAACATCCAATAAAGCGTTTAGAACATATCCACCTAATGTTGTTAGGTATACAGTTTTAAATTTGTTTAAACTTTGTAATGTTGATGAAGTCACCATATAGATGTTTGAAAATAAAGAAATAAAAATATAAAATCCTAATACTAATCCCCCTAAATCAACATCTGTTGCTCCATAAAAGATACTCCATATAGGTCTAGATAATAATGAAATTCCAATAACCATAGGAATACTAACAACTAATATCACTTGTAAAGCTTTGTTTAAACGAGATTCCACTAAGTCCCATTTTTTTAACGTAAAAGCTTCAACAATATTTGGAATTAAACTTACGGTAAGGCCCATTGCAATCGAAATTACCACCATGCTAATTTTTGATGACCAAGTGGCTACAGAAGAAGTAATAAATTCTGTTGTATAGGCATCAAATCCTAGACTCGTCATTGTTCGAGAAATTAAAACCATATCCACAAAGTTGTAAATAGATACTCCAACATCAATGATTATAAACGGAACAGCATAACTAATTATTTTTTTTATTATTTCTTTATTTGTAATTTTATCTTTTTTAATATCTGAAGTTAAAGAAAGTTCTTTTTTATGACCACGCATTTTACTAAAAATATATAAAACCGCTGCCAGTCCTCCGGCAAAAGCTCCAAAAACAGCAATCCCTACTGAAGTTGTTAAAGATAGATGAAAAACATTTAAAGCCAAATAACTTCCGCCTAATATGACAGCAATTCTCACGACTTGTTCAATAACTTGACTCATACTTGAAATGTTAATAATATTGTGTCCTTGTAAATATCCTTTTGAAACACTTAAAAATGGAACAACTAAAATAGCAAAAGATACACACCGGATAACTAATGCCACATCACCAATGGTATTTCCCCCTTGCAAGTCTCCAATAATTAAAGTTGCTATACTCTCTGCAAAAATAAATAAAATAATAAATGCCGCGATTGAAACAAAGTTAATGATTTTTCTTCCTAAACGATAGGCTCTTACTTTTGCATCCATCATTCCTAACGTATTGTATTCTTTAATAATTTTACTAATAGCAACGGGTAACCCAGCCGAAGAAATATCTAAAAACATCACATAAATATTATAAGCATAAGCATATAAAGCGCTTCCTTGAACACCAACCATAGCATAAAAAGGAATGACATAAAGCATTCCTAAAATTTTGGTTATGACAATTGCTGCCGTCGCTATAATTGTACCTTCTAAAAAACCGCTTTTCTTCATTTTTAACCACTCATTCTTTTTCACTATAGACCACCATGGCTGAAAAACAATAGATTTGGTCCTCACCTTGAACTGCTATAGCAACTTGATATCTAATGTCTATTATATCACTTTTCGTGCTACAAAGAAAGGCGTTAATTTTTTGCTCCAAATCCTTTTCTGTATTTTCATCAAAACATTTTACTTTCATAAGCCACACCCTTTACTATATTAAGTAAAACAAATTTTGACAAAAAAAATTGTCGAAAATTTAAAAAAATGGTATAATTTTTTTGGTGAAGATATGAAAAAAAATATTGCATTTATTCTAAGTATTGTAGTCGTATTAATTGCTTTTATTGTCGTTTATTTTAAATTTAATGTGTATGAAGTCACATTTGTTGTTGATAACGAAATTTATGAGACTGTAGAAGTAAGAAAAAATACAACTTTAGAAAGTGTTCCTACACCTACCAAAGAAGGTTATGCATTTATTGGATGGTATGAGGATAATGATACTGTATATGAAAGTAATACGCGTATAAAAAAAGATACTGTCTATTATGCTAGATGGGCAACAATCATAACAAGTGAAGAAGATGAATAAAACACTACAAATTTCCGTAGTGTTTTATTATTTATAATTCCATACCGTCAATACAATTTGTATAAATCCAGTTTTTTATATCATTCATATCATTTGTTTCATAATATTTGATAAGCTTTTCATAAAATGTAGCTTGATTTTCTTGAGCAATAGTAATAATTCCACATCCATTGTCTATCATAATTTTATTTGCAAAAAGCATCGCAACCCGTTTATTTCCATCAATAAACATTTTATGTCTCATAATATAAAGCATTATTTGAATGGCTACTTTCTAAAACCAATTTGTCAACAACTAACTTGTGAAGATAACATAAAGTAGCATAATTTGGCTCAATATTTTCTCTTTCTAAAATAAACTCCCACGCATACTTCAAATTATTTATTGTAATCACGTCATTTACAGTTAAACCATTTACAATTCCACCATCATAGATTGCTTGAGTTTCAGAATATGTAACGGCAATTCCTTCTAAATTTGCACTTTTCCAAATATAATCAACTATATTTCTTTTGGCTATAAATACATTTTGTTCTCTTGTTAAATGGTATTTATCGTTCATAATACTCTCATTTTCATTCTTATTTAACAATTTTTATTTTTAATTCTTCTAATTGTTTTTCAGATACAAAATTCGGACAATCGCTCATCAAATCACTTGCACTTGCTGTTTTTGGAAAAGCAATAACATCACGAATATTTTCTGTTTCAGTTAGTAACATAGTCAAACGATCTAGTCCTAAAGCAAGACCTCCATGAGGTGGCGTGCCATATTGCAATGCTTCGACAAAAAAGCCAAATTTTTCTTCAATATCTTCTTGAGATAATTCTAATGCTTCAAACATTTTCTTTTGAATTTTTTCATCATGAATACGAATAGATCCACCACCTGCTTCATACCCATTAATTACTATATCATAGGCTTTTGAATAACAATGTTCCTTATCAGTTAAAAGCTTATCCACATCTTCATCTTTTGGTGATGTAAAAGGATGATGACATGCAACAAATCTTTTTTCCTCTTCACTATATTCAAAAGTTGGAAAGTCTGTTACCCAAAGTAATTTATAATCATTCTTTTTTATTAAATTTAAATCTTTAGCAATTTTGCATCGCAAAGCCCCTAAAGCATTTTTCACAATTTTGTATTCACCTACAACCAAAAAGGCTATATCTTCTTTTTTCAAATCCAAAGCTTTAATTAATTCTTCTTTTTCCGTATCCGTTAAATTTTTTACAATACTTCCTGATAATTCTTCTTCCATTTTTATATACATTAATCCTGATGCTTTTAAATTTCTTACAAATTCTGTACATTTATCAATTTCTTTTCTGGTAAAATGAGTTGCACTATTAGGTATTACTATAGCATTTACTACACCATTTTTTAAAACACTATCTTTGATAAAAGTAATTTCTGTATTTTTAAAAACATTTGTAATATCTTGAATAATCCAATCAAAACGTAAATCCGGTTTATCTGATCCATAATATTTTATTGCATCATCATATTTCATTTGTTTTAATGGTAAAGAAATATCTATTCCTTTAATTTCTTTAAAAACTTTAGCTATTAATTTTTCAGTTAATACTCTAACATCATTCTCATCAACAAAACTCATTTCAATATCTACTTGAGTAAATTCTGGTTGCCGATCAGCTCTTAAATCTTCATCTCGAAAACATTTTGCAATTTGAAAATATCTCTCTATACCTCCAACCATTAAAAGTTGTTTAAATATCTGTGGACTTTGAGGTAGTGCATAAAATTTTCCAGGATTCACTCGACTTGGAACTAAATAATCTCTTGCACCTTCTGGCGTTGATTTACAAAGAACTGGAGTTTCAACTTCTACAAAATCTTCACTACTTAAAAAATTTCTAATTATTTGCATAATTTTATGGCGAGTAATAATTTTTTCTTTAATTTCATTTCTTCGAATATCTAAATATCGATATTTTAATCTTGTATCTTCTAAAGCATTTGTATATTCTGTTAAAGAAAAAGGAAGCTCTTTAGATTGATTAATTACATTTAATTCAGTTACATCTATTTCTATTTCTCCAGTTTTTAATTCTTCATTTTTCTTTTCACGTTGCACTACTTTTCCTATTGCCTTTATTACATATTCGTTTTTTAAAGATAAAGCTGTTTCATAACACTCACTTTCTGGTCTAATGACTAGTTGAATAATTCCTGAACGATCTCTTAAATCGATAAATAATAGTCCTCCAAGATCTCTTTTTCTTGCTACCCATCCATATAATGATACTAATTCGTTAACATTATTTAGTGTAAGTGATGTATTCCATATTTTTTCCATTTTCATTTCCTTCTTTCTAAAATAAAAAGATTCTATAAATATAAGGACGACTGTTTTAGCCGCGGTACCACCTTATTTCATAGAATCTATGCACTTTTTCTCTTAACGCGAGAAGACGAATATTTCCTTTTTTGGTGTCTTCTTTTTAAAAGTTTCTTTGTTTTCACCTACCACAAAGTCTCTTGATAAACTTTTTTAAAAATACTCTTCCAATCCATATTTATGAGTTTATTGTAAATAAATTTCTTTTATTTGTCAATTTTTTCTTGTAATATCAAATCAATTCTGTGACTTTTATGCAAAAATGTCCTCTTTTTAAGTAGTTAATTTTACGCAGAAATGTCCCTATAAAAAAATACA
>CALVXT010000052.1 GCA_944371545.1 uncultured Bacilli bacterium
AAAATACTATTAACTGCCATAATCATGTCCTTGATAACCCTTATAATTACAGGATTTGTACCATTGGGTGTAGTCTTAACAACACCTGTTCCTTTTTCTGGGTCTGCGTGTTCATCTGCAATGACTGGAATTTCACGATTTACTATTGGTAAAATAACTTTTTTTCCAATATATTTTTTATATCTTTCATCATTTGGATTTACAGCAACGGCAGTATCACCAAACATAGTTTCTGGTCTAGTAGTCGCGATATCTAAATACTCATCACTATCCACAAGTGGATATTTAATATGATAAAATGCACCTTCAACATCTTTATAAATAACTTCTTCATTTGATAAAGCTGTCTTAGCCATTGGATCCCAGTTAATCATTCTCTCGCCACGATAAATAAGTCCTTCTTCATAAAGACGAACAAAAACTGTTCGAACTGCTTTACTTAATCCTTCATCTAAAGTAAAACGTTCCTTACTATAATCTAGACTTAATCCTAATTTTGCCCATTGATTATGAATATTTAAAGCATATTCTTCTTTCCATTCCCAAGCAACTTTTAGCCAGTCTTCTCTTTTCATACTTCTAGGATCTATTCCCTCTTCACGAAGTTTTTTATCAACTTTTGCTTGAGTAGCAATTCCGGCATGATCCATGCCAGGAACCCATAAAGCATCAAATCCTTGCATTCTTTTATACCTGATCATTATATCTTGAATTGAAGTATCCCAGGCATGTCCTAAATGAAGTTTCCCGGTTACATTAGGTGGAGGTATAACTATACAAAAAGGTTTTCCGTTATTTTTTCCTGATGCAAATAATCCTTCTTTTTTCCAAGTTTCATACTTATCTTTTTCAACATCATGATGATTATATTTTTTATCTAGCATTCTAATCTTCCTTTCTTTTAAATTGCTTTTTGTTCTATAAATATGCAAAATTTGATGCAATTATCTTGTTTTTGTTTTTTTAGGGCATCTTAGATAAAGGAGGTCAAATACTTTGGCTCTGTTATCTTGCTCTAGTATATCATCTGGATATGCAAGTTGATATTCATTGCCATTTTTTATGTGTACAACAAAAGATTGATTAAAATAATATCTTTCAAATGTATTTACTTGCTCAATGGTAGTTTGTTCCGGAATATATATATCACTTTTTTCTTGATCTTCTGAAATAACAACTAATCCTGCATCTGCAAGTTTAGATTCATCTCCAAAAACTTCGATTACACTGCCATCTGTTGAAATTGCTAATAATTTTTTTTCCATTTTCATTTCCCTCTTTCTAAAAATAAAAAAGGATAATACCAAAGGAGCCTACTTAGGTAGACGGTACCATCCTTATTTTCACTCTTTTTGATAAAGCAGGCAAACTGCTATTAAACTCCCTTACAACCTTCTAAAGTTTCTTTTCTTTGATTACACCAAACTCAAAGTCTCTTTAAAAAGAAAATCTTTATACTCCTTAAGTTCAACATTTAATTTAGATTTATTTTAATTCATTTAAAATAGATTTGCAACTCTTTTTACGCTTTTCTTGTTTTTTGACTTTCGGTTTCTTGACAAATTTTAGAAATCTGTTCCTTTATTCTCTCAATCGATTCCTTTGGATGTAAAAAATCATTTATCTCGCCTACTTGAAAATTCTTATCTTTATCAAAATAATAGCAGCTTTGGTACGGATAGTTTTGAGCGTATTGGCTTAAATAGTATTCTTCTTGAATTTGACTAATTTTGCGAGGTAGAAATACAGCCAGCCATTCTAAATTTTCAGTAATAATCATTGTATCTAAATAATAGCTCACTAAAAATATATTTTTTAAAAATGAATCTTCAAAATGCGCTGTTGGTAATAGTTTTGCAACCTCATCTCTTTCTTCTTTAGTTAAGCTATCGAGAAAATCTTTAAACATTCGATAGATAATATCATCATGAGTTTCTGTTTCTGTTAACGATGAACCTGTCATTACATTTCCATAAGGATCGATAATAATTATTTTTTTGTTTTCCATCTTTTTTCCTCTTAACTTTTAATTGTTTCAACAATCGTATTATTAATTGATATGACCACATTATTATTTGGATCGACAGTTGTTAGAACCTCATCGTTTTCATCTACTGAATACGTACTGCTTACAATTTCTTGATTTGCTATATCATAAACATAGAATTCTCCTGAAATAGTAAAGCAGTTCAAGTACTTATCTGTAAACGATAAATTAGCAAAATCATCTGGTAAAATCGAGTTATTATTATAATCTACAACATGATAATAGTTGTTTTCATTTCGGGTAATTAAATACGTTCCTGTATAATCTACAATCGCATCTTTAAGGGTACTTGTTAATACAGCACCGTTTTGATCCATTAAACGCCAGCCATTATCATTAGATACAATAAAATAATCTGCAAGTATTTTACCTTCTTCATCTTTTTGATCTTTTAAGCCAATAAAGTTGTATTCGAGAGTAAGTACTGGTTCAATCATATTTGAAAGACGAATAACGCCATATTGATGATTAGCATTCTCAACAATTAATAAATTGCCACTGATACCTATGCCATAGTCTTTGGCTGATAAATAGGCTGCTTGTTGGTAAGATGTGCCATTTACGATATCATAGACAAATGCTTCGGTGGATGTAGTTGAGTCTGTTAATATTGCGTATCGATTATTAATTAAAGAAATAGGTGTGTCTTCTGATGTGGATGGAGAATGAATACCATATTCTTCATCTGTGAGTGTATTTGTTGCATAGCCGCAGTTCGTTGTTTTGCATTCATAAGTTCCAAGCAGGGTTCCGTCATTTTGATAAAACCATAATTTGTTATCAAAGTAAAATTCTTTATTTACGTTTTCTTTGGAAGAACTCTCTGTTGGTCCAGTAAATCTAAAGAACATGCTTACCCCTGCTAATGGAACAAAAATAGCTAATAAAATAATCAGTAAAATAAATGCGCCTTTTTGAACCTTAGGATTCATTCTCATCACTTTCCTTTTCTTTCAAAAAGCCTACTCTTTCTGTATAAGTGTTGTTGCTATTTCCAACTTCAACATAAACATAAGTATTATCGAAAGTCACTCGGAAAGCTTTTGTCCCTTCACCATAATAATTATCAATGTATAAATCTAAACCTTTCTCGCCTTCTTCAGTAACAGTAATCTCGTTGTTTTCATAATCAAAAACATGAACTTTTTTATTTAAAACAGCTGCATAATAATCATTATATAGTTCGATATAATTATAGGCACTATTAGAGACTTGATCATCATAGGTGTGAACATAATACATATTATCTTTATATGTTTTTAAATAACGATGCGTGTCATCTACTTCTAAATAATCAACAATTGGACTATTTTTATCTTGACTAACTTTTTTACCATTTAAATCATATAAAGCATAGCCATTATCACTTTGAATAACATAATATTCACCTAATTTTTTTATGCTACTATATTCAAATGGAACTACTGGACTTACTGAGTCAGAAGCAATTTTTACTACACCAAATTTTCCACTTGATTTAGATTTTGCAATAAAATCAAGCTCGTTCATGTTAACAAAAGATACACTTTCCATATTGGTATAAGAAGAAGTATCTACGCTTTCATAAGAAGCTAATTCTTTTTTATTAATTAAGTCATATAAATAAATTGTCTCGCCATCTTTCAAGAAAACATATTGTCGATTTATTATTGGAATTGAGCCTAAATTTTCGTTTTGATCTTTTTCTTTGATGTTTCCAGTTGTTTCTTTATAAAAGGAGTCTTTAGCAAGCGTACATGTAGATAAACTTTTGGTATTTTCATCGATCGTATTTTTGTTTTTGCAACTATAAGAACCAATTAAAGATTCTTTTTCTTCATCAGAATAGAAATATAAAGTTCCATCATAATAGTTCATAAAAGCTAGGGTGCTTGATAAGTTTCCTTCTAAAAGATTTAGAGAAAAGTTTTCATAATCTTCACCATCATAGATATTAAGACTTAAACGATTTCCGTTTAATTCATAATCAAAAGCTTTTTCTGTTTTAGTTAGTTTATAGTCTTCGTAAGTTTCGACAGGGTCATAAGCTGTATTCTTTAATTCATAACCATCACTTAACATTTTATTATTTGAATAATCACTTACAAATAATTTTCGATTTTGAACATAAAGCATAATATTTTCTAACGGAACAATATAATCATATCCTTCATCATTTAAAAGAGTTGAATTATAATCGTATACATAATATTTATCATCTTCATCTTTAGTAACAATATGTGAAGAAGTTGCATAGACAATTGAAGTATTAAATGCTTTTGTTACAATTTTATTTCCCATATCGGCTAAATAAGAGTTGTTATCGCTTGTCACTGCTAAATAATTTACTTCTTCTTGATCTGGTAATATTCCTAATGCATCATAATTATATGGAATAACTGTTTCAAAACCATCTTCTGTAATGTGTTCTAATCCATATAGGCTTTTTTCATTTTTTAAAACAACTAAATTTTCATATTCTTCATAAGCTTTAACACTAAAAACTGTTTTTAAAACTTCATTTTCTTTTAAATCATATACTTTAATACTTTTATCATTCTCATCTTTATGATCAACAATAAAGACATAACGATCAAAATATACGTTACTTATCAATTCTAATGGATTGCCATCTTGATCAACTTTTTTAGTTCCTGAAAAATCATCATCATTCGTTAATGGAGCCATAGCACATAAAGTTTCATCTTTATTTTCACATTCGTAACGGCCAATTTCTTCATCTTCTTTAGTAAAAACTAAATTTCCATTTTCGTAGCGATAGCTTCCCATTTCTAAAACAATAGGTGGTTCTTCCTCTATAGGTGGTTCACTATCTTTTCTTAAAAGAAAATATAATCCAACGCCTAGCAAAATAAGTACAAGAAAAATACAGACAAGAATAATAATTTTTTTCTTCTTATCTAACCCAAGCCATTTATTCCAAAGTTTTTTAAAAATATTTTCTTTTTTTGGCTCTTCACTTTTTTCGTTATGTTCTGGTTCTTTTTCTTCTATAGTATCTGTTTGAGATTTAAAAATTAAATCTGCATCCTCCATATTATCGTCAAAATCCTCTTGATATTCATTTTCAATATTGTTTATTGCAGTTATTGATAAGTCTTTAAGAGTTTGAATTTCCTTTGTCGTTTCCAATGTTTCTACATCATTTTCTGTAATTGTTTCATTAAACTCTTTCTCATCCATTCTAGTCACTCTCCTACTCTAAAACATTATACCAACAAGAAATGTTTTTGACAAGGTTAAAAATTTTTGAAAAATTTAAAACTTTTGACATATTTTTATGAAAAGAATGATAAGATGAATATATAGGTGATTAATATGTTTATAAAAATAAATAATAAGAAGATTCCAGTGTTTGAAGCTAAAAATTTTAAAACAAGATTATTTGGATTAATGGGAAAGAAAGACATACAAGAGGGAATTCTTTTTCCGAAATGTAATGCTATTCATACTTTTTTTATGCAAGAGGAAATTGATGTTATCGGATTAAATGAAGAAAATCAAGTTGTATATATTTATCGAAATGTTCCAAAAAATAAGATTGTTAAAATTCAAAATAAAAACAAAAAAACTAGTATCTTAGAACTTCCTAAAGATACTAGCAAAGGTTTAGTTATCGGATCTATCCTTGCTTTTAAAGAATAATTTTATTTTTTAAAAGATTTTGTTTCTAAATCTGCAGCATATAGCATTAATGTATCCCAAACCATTTGTTCATAGTTTTTAATTAATTCATCTGTTTCAGGATTCATGTTTCGATATTCATTGATTTCTGTTAAAAATTTTTGAGCTTTTTTAGCAAACGAATAGTAATTTTCATCAGGCTGGCTTTCTAATGCAAAAAGCTTTTTTTTAATTTAAGAATTTTTATGATTTGTTGAATATCTTTCATTTATTCTTTCCATTCAAAAATGTAGTCTAGAATTTGAACTTCATCGCCGGGCTTCGCGCCTAATCTTTCTAATTCATCGTCAATTCCCATTCCTTTTAATTTACGAGCAAATCGTGTGACAGCTTCATCTTCAGTAAAACGAGTCATTTTAAATAATTTTTCTATTTCTTCACCTTTTAAAACCCAAATTCCATCTTCTTTAGTGATTGTATAAGGTTTTTCGTTTTGAAATTTGTAAACAATCGTACTTTCATATTCTTCATCTTGATAGAGTTTTTCTTCACCAATTTCATCTAAAACATCACGCAAATGAGTGAGTAGTGGTTCTAATCCCTCATGATTCATCGCACTTATAGAAAAAATTTCTTTATCTGGATATCTTTCTTTAAATTTCTTTAAATTTTCTTCAAATTCAGGCATATCCATCTTATTCGCAACAACAATTTCTTTTTTCTTAGCTAAAGCATCACTGTAACTTACAATTTCTTTACGAATAATTTCATAATCTTTAATTGGATCTCTGCCTTCTGTACCAGCCATATCGATTACATGCGCTAATATTCTAGTTCTTGAAGCATGTTTTAAAAACTTTGTACCAAGTCCAACTCCCTCACTTGCTCCTTCAATCATTCCAGGTAAATCAGCAAGAATAAATGTACGACGATCTTTTAAAGTAACCACTCCAAGATTTGGACTTAATGTAGTAAAATGATAAGCTGCGATTTTAGGATTGGCAGACGAAACAGAAGCAAGAAGTGTACTTTTTCCAACACTAGGCATTCCAACTAATCCAACATCTGCAATAACTTTTAATTCACATTTAATATAACGAATTTCACCAGGTTCCCCAAGTTCAGAAAATGATGGTGCTGGTTTTTCATGTGTTGCAAAAGCAGTATTACCACGTCCTCCACGTCCACCGTGAGCAACGACAACGCTTTCCCCATTCTTCGTTAAATCAGCAAGAACAAGGCCTGTGTCCTCATCATAAATAGTTGTTCCGGCTGGCACTTTAATTATCACATCGGGAGCATTTTTTCCCCGCATATTCTTTCCCTTACCGTTCTCACCTTTTTCTGCTTTCATAATTTTATGAAATTTTAAATCAATAAGTGTGGTGAGACTGTCATCAACTAAAAAGACAATGTCGCCACCTTTCCCGCCACTTCCGCCATCAGGTCCACCCATAGGTACATATTTTTCTCTTCGAAAAGAAGTACAACCATCTCCGCCTTTACCGGCTACAAGTTTCATTTTCACTTCATCTATAAACATTTTTATTCCTCCCTTTTTAACACTTTAGTTAAAAGCCAATTACTATCTAAATACTCATATCCGACACTTTCATAAATTTGTCTAGCTTTTTGATTTATTGGAAATATTTTTGAAACCGCAAAAATTTCGTTAAAATAGTTTTCTATTTCTTTTTTTCTTTGTAAAGTTTCAAGTAAAAGTTTTTTTCCAAAATAATATCCTTTTTCCTGAAATTCATATTTCACAAAGAGTTGATCAATATATAAAGATCCAAAGCGATTTGATACATAAATACCTGCAACAGGTTCTTTATTGTATGATGCTTTATAAGCTAAAATTTTGCCACTTAATATTCTTTCTGTATAATATTTTTCCTCTTCTACAAGACTTGCTTGCTGATAAGCATTCTCTCGTAAGCATTCAAGTGTTTTTACGTTTTCTCTAGTTGGAATGAGTAAATTATATGAAATATTCATATTTAATCTCCATTTATCTTAAAAATTTAGCGTACAATACATATGTAAACTACATATACTTATACCATATTTATTTCTTTAAAGCAATTAAATTGATAAAAAAAAGGATAATTTTTTAATAAAAAAAAGGACTGAAAATTAATAAAAAAAAGGACATATAAATTATGTCAACTTTTCTAAAAACTTCTTATATAAATCATCACAAAGGTTTTTATCCATTTCTGGTGTATCTTTTAAAGGATTTTTCAAATCTAATTTTTCATACTTTTCAAAGCCTAAATGATGAAAAGGCAAAAATTCAATTCTTTTTACATTCTTAATTTTTTTTACATATGAAACTAAAGAATCTAAATAATCTTCTTGATCCGTTATACCAGGTACAACAACTTGTCTTAGCCAAACATCCTTGCCGCTTTTATTTAAATGTTCAATAAATTTTTTCACCTCATCCATTTTTTTACCAGTCATTTTTTCATATCCTAAAGGATTTGTATGTTTAATATCTAAAATAACTAAATCAACTAAGGATAAAATTTCATCGTACTTGCCTATTCCCACACCAGCTGTATCTAAAGCGATATGAATATTTTCAGCTTTTAATTTTTTACAAACTTCAAGCAAAAAATCTACTTGTAATAAAGGCTCCCCGCCAGAGAATGTAACTCCACCATGATTTCTTTTAAAATATGGTTTACTGCGTAAAATCTTTTTAACAAGAGTATCCAC
>CALVXT010000053.1 GCA_944371545.1 uncultured Bacilli bacterium
AAGATAATCCCTAGTGCATGTTTATTTGCTTTTACAAAGCCAAAATTATTGTATCAAATATCTTTATTTTGAACAAGAGAAAATCTATTATTTTCCTATTTTTTGCAATTTTTTCATCACTTTATTCATAATTTTTTGCACTTCTTCAATATCATAAGAACCAATTCGATATAAAAACTGTTCTTTTTCTACTTTTAAAGGAAGTTCAATTCGAATAAAGGATTCTTTTAACAAACCAGTTTTTTCTAAATTTTTAATTTTGATTCTTTGATATGAATCATCTTGAGAAGTGATTTTCAAAACATAATAATTTTTCTTATCCATTTTTACAAAGTGTTCATGAGTATCATCAACAACTAAAACTGGTCGTTTCACAGATTTAAAAATCAATTCATTATCTAAAACTAAAACTGGTATTTTACAAATCCATACTTCGCCAAATAACGGATTATTATATGAAGCATACTCTTCTTCAATAACATTTTGATTGAATAGTTCAAAATACTCTGATTGTTTAAAATTAAATTCTTTTTGACTAAATATCTCCATGAAAATATTTTATCAAAAAAAGAACATTTGTCAAAATTATTTATATGTTTTTTCCAATAAATACTAAAAGCGGCATAGAAATCTATGACCGCCTTTAACAAAACTTTAAGATTTATTATCTTATCCAATTTTCCAAATCATCTTTACTCATTAAACCAATATTTTTCTTTTTTTGCTTACCATCTTCAAAAAGAATAATTGTTGGAATAGACATTACACCAAATTGGATAGCCAAATCTTGATGCTCATCCACATTGATTTTCAAAACATTAACGTCCTTTAATTGTTCCAATATTTCGCCTAAAGCTTTGCAAGGACCACACCAATCTGCATAAAAATCTACTAAAATCTTCCCATCTTTAATTTCATTTTCAAAATTTTCTTCTTTTAAATATTTAATCATAATTTTTTCCTCCTATCGATATTTATCTAAAATACTATCTGCATTTGGAATTACTAGTTTTCCACGATCCAACAAATCTTCAGCAGAATTTATATCTAGAATACCATATTTTAGTAAAATATCCAAACACTTTCGATTATACTCTTCCTTATCAGCCATATTCTGATCTTTTATACTTAAAATTTCTTCAAAAGCATCATAATAACTACTTGTTATATCAGAAAGTATTGGACTAGAACTAGTTATAGTTGAAGCAAATGCACTCTCACTTACAAAAGCATTTGTAGCTGGAAGTTGATTTAATAAAAACAAAGCAACAAAAACAAATAAATAGGCTTCAAAAAATCCAAAAACTGCTCCAAGTAACTTTGAAGGAATTCCCAAAATAATAGTAAAATTTAAAATATGTTCAAACACTCCAGTAATTTTAATCAGAATTTGTAAAATAGCCATTAATATAACATAAACTAAAACAAAAGCAATAGCTTCATATATAATAATATTTAATGTTGTTAAACCTTCAAAATCTCCTGCAAAATTAAAAAATGGTAAAAAGGAATACAACAATTTTGAAATGGGATTTTTCAAACTAAAAGCAAGAACAATAACTACTATTGCTCCAATAAAAGTAACCGCACTTTTAATAACCCCTCTTTTAAAACCAACAATAGCTCCTGCAAATAAAATAAGAACTAAAATAATATCTATCATAGCTGACATAATCTTCCTCCTATTCTACTTAATAGTATAAATGATTTATAAAGAAAATGCAAAAAAACTTTTGACAATTTACAATACCATATATAATATAAACAATGCAGGTGAGATTTATGAGTTGGAATTATGAAGAAATCAAAAAACGTAGAAAAGCATTAGATAAAAGAAGTCCTTTTTATAGAGATGATTTGGAAAATATAAAATATATGCTTACAGAATTAGGTAAAGGAGATTTTTACAGCAAAATTTTTTCTTCTTTAATTTTTAAAACAACGCCACTTACTGCAATTGAAAACAATTTGAGTCGTTATCATTCCATTGCCAAATTTACCAACCCTGTTCTTTTAAAAGCTTTTACTATCACAAAAGATTATGAGATGCCTGAATTCCAAAATCCTTTACCTAAAAAAGATTTTATAATTGAAGAATACATCGAAATGATTCATGAATTTGCACAAACTTTACCTGAACCTTTTAAAAAAGAAGTAGAAAGATATGCTCACGAATCTTATTTTCAGTTTTCATCTATTCCAAACACAAAATGTAGAGGCTTTACTTTTATTATACATTCTCCAAACTATAAACCTTACTATCTTATAAAAAAAACAAAAAATATTGAAATTTTTATAACAATGGTTCACGAGATTGGACATGGAATTTTTATGAGAGAAGATGCAAATAAATTACTTAGTGAAGTTGAAGGTTTCTTTTTCGATTATTTAGCCTTAGAATTTTTAAAAAGCAAAAAATACTTTACCGAAAAGGAAATTTTAATTTTTGACAATTTTGATAATTTTTCTAGCAGTATATATCAATACTTTGTGCAAGCCTTACATTTACATCTCGTTTATCAAGCCAGACGCTTTGTTTCAAATGAAGAAATTTTAACAGAAAGCTTAAAATATCAGTTGCCTACTCCTTTATCAGAAAGTTATATCGAATTAAATTCAACAGCTGATTTTTTTGAAAATACGAAATATGCGTTTTCTTATCTTGTGAGTTTAGAACTTCAAAATATAAAAGATTTAGAAAAAGCACTTCATTATTTATATAAACTACGAACGAATTACACAATAGATATTTCACAACTTTTGAAAAAATATTCAATTTCCTCTTTAGAAAATAATTTTGCGTCGTTAAAACGTGTAAAAGAGATGCATATGAAAATAGACAAACATAAAAAAATTTAGTAAAATGAAAGCGGTGAAGAATAATGACAATAGTTTTTAAAGTTAGCGAAAAATTAAAAGAAAAAATGATCGAATACTATAATCCTTTACGAAGAGAAAAAACTCCTCCTTATGCGGTTTTTCAAGCTATGGATGCCGACACTATTGTAACACTTTATGAATCTGGAAAAGTTATGTTTCAAGGGATAAGCGCGGACATCGATGCAAAAATGTGGGCCGAAATGGAAAAAAAGTTAACAGGCACAATCATCAATATCTACGAATCAGAGAAAAAAAGAGAAAAAGAGAAAAAAGAAAGAACAAAAATGTATAAACAAAGTACTATTGGTTCAGATGAAGTTGGTACTGGAGATTATTTCGGACCAATTGTCGTAACCGCTTCGTATGTTTCTAAAGAAAAAATCGATTTTGTTGAAGATTTAGGTGTTCGGGATTCGAAAGTTCTAACAGATGAGAAAATTCGTAGCATTGCCCCTACTCTTATTAAAGAAATTCCTCATTGTACTTTTATTTTAACCAATAAAGAATATAATAAATATCAAAAAATGGGTTATAACATGAATAAAATCAAAGCAATCTTACATAACAAAGTTTTAGTAGAAATGAAAAAAAGACAATCCGATTATGATAAAATAGTCGTTGATCAATTTGTCTATCCTGCTAAATATTTTGAACATATTAAGGAAGCTCATGAAAAAGTTACAGATATTGATTTTACGACAAAAGCAGAAAGTAAATGTGCTTCTGTTGCAGTTGCAAGCTGTATTAGTCGTTATATTTTTCTTTTAAAAATGAATGAAATATCTGATGAAATCCACATTCCTATTTTAAAAGGTGCTGGCGAAGACGTAGATAAATTAGCTGCAGAAATTGTTCAAAAATATGGAGAAGAAAAATTGAACGATATTGCCAAGTTAAACTTCAAAAATACAGAAAAATTAAAAATGTATTTATAAAAAGAACAAATCACTTTTGAATTTGTTCTTTTATTTTTTAAACGTATTTTAAGTAAAATACTCAACCAAAAAATTATACAGAGCCATGGTTTTATCTTGATTACCAGATTTTACTTGGTAATCCATTTTTGCTAAAGAAATTAAAGATGTTTTTAAATCATCTTCATGAAAATTTACTGCATTTTTCATAATTTTATTAACTTGCCAATCCTGTAATCCTAAACTCTTTCCAATCTCTTTATTTGAAAATTGTTTTTTTTCATATATTTTATAATAAAACAATAATCGAAATTCTCGTACCAATAAATTTGTTAGTTGTAAAGAATCAATTTTTAAATGAATAAAATCATTTAAAAGTTTAAAAGTTTCTTTCATATTTCTATTTATAACAGCATCTGTAAATTTAAATAAATTTTCACTTGTATTCTCAGCAACTATCTCTTTCATTTGAGCTAAAGATATTGAATCATTTTTAGAAAATATAAGAGAAAATTTTGAAATTTCATTAATAATTAAATCAAAATTATTTAAAGATGCTTCAATTAAATATTTAATTGCTGGATCAGGAATTTTATACATATTTGTTCTCTTTTTTATTTCATTAGTAAGCTCATAGCCTTTAGGTGCATTCATTTCTTTAAAAGAATACTTTTCAATTATTTTTTTTGTATACCCTTTTCTTTTATCAATCTCTTCATAAGTAATAAAAAAAATGATTGTATTTACATATGGATGTTCTAAATATTCATTTAGTAAATCTGTTTCTTTTTCACTTAATTTTTCTTTACCAAAAAAATTTGCATTTTTTACAATAAGATATTTTTTCTCATCAAATAAGGATACATAAGAAGCTTCTTCTAAAATATTTTCTAAGTTTTTTTCATAAACATAACTGATAGAAACTTGATCTTTAGGAATTAATTTTTCTAATTCTTCTTCGATTAATACTCTCGAATCACTTTTTAATAAATAAATATTCATATTCCCACCGTTTTAATTTTATCATATTTATCTCAATTTCGTATAAAAATTCTTTTAATTTAAGTGTTTCCATATGTTTTTATTTTTGCCTTTCCTTTCTTAATTTCTATTTTAATAGTGCCATCTCTATCTGTTCGATAAATATTTGTATTTTTTAAATTTTCTATAACTTCAGCAGTTGGATGTCCATATCGATTATTTTTTCCAACTGAAATAATGGAATGAATCGGATTTACTATCTCTACAAAAGATTTTGATGTGCTAGTATTACTCCCATGATGTCCTACTTTTAAGAAATCTATATTTTGTAAAGTTGGATTCACTGAAATATTCGCTTCTACGGATTTTCCAGCATCTCCCATTAATAAAAATTTGATTCCATTAAAATCCGTATATAACACAATAGAATTATCATTTTCATCGTTATATAACTTATCATTTAAAAAATAGAATGTATTTTTGCTTAAAATTATTTGATTTATACTTTGAATATACTCAATATTTTTCTTTTCTAATTCTTTAATAAATTCTTTTTCTAAACTATTATATTCTCCTTGATTAAACACTACTTGATTAACGGTAAAATGCTTTATTAAGCCAGAAGCTTCTCCCATGTGATCGTAGTCTCCATGTGCTGATTGTCAAAAAGTAAGTCGAGTAAAACACTTTATTTCCAAAGAAAAAACTACATTTATGTAGTTCTGCTTTAACCATTTTGATTTTTACTATATTTTTTTTCTTGATAATATAATGTCCTAAGTTTATCTAATCCTAAATCCGTATATTTAAAATCAAATCCATAACTATTTAATTCATCAATTAATTTATTTCTTTGTTCCTCTAAAGGTAATTCATAATAGTTTGAATTATCTAAATATACAAGTAACCCTATATCGTCAATTTCCTGTAATTGTACTTTAGTGTTCATTCCTTCTTTGTAATAATGATGATCTTTCTTTTTAGTATCGAAAACTTTTAAATATCCATTTTCTTTTAATTTGTTTTCAAAATCAAGAAGTTCATTTTCATTAACAAAATCAATATTCAATGAATCTAACAATTTATTTTCTACTTTATATCCTTCTTTAAAATTTACATTTCTTAAGCGAATACACTTTTGTTTCATTTCATTTTCTGTTAATTCATTTAAATTATCTTTTGTATAATATATATCATGTGTTTCACAATTAAAATCATTTTCTAATCCATGCATTTTTAAAATTTTATCATAGTATTCTAAAGTCTTATCTAATTTAAACCCAACTTCAACTATTAACATAATTTATCACATCCTATATATACATTATATCATACATTTTTTACATTTAATGTTTTGTTCTCTTTTTCCAACTCTTTCAAACTTTTATCTGGAGTTGGCAAATCTTCCGGCATTGTTCCACCAAGTTTTTTAATTGTATTTCTGATTTCCTTTCCAACTTCAAAATGAGTTTCATTTGCTTTACTTTCTAAATTTATATTTTCATTCTTTAATTTTTGTTCTGTTTGAGAGATTCTAAATAAATTTGCAATTAATTCATCACTGCCCATGTTATCCAAAATATCTTCTCTATATCTAAGTTTCTTTCTTCTTGCAATATCATTTGCTGTTTCTCCATTATATAATCCTTTATAACCTGAATTATGAAATTTATCGAAGTTCTTTACTCCAGCATTTCTAGCAGCAATATTCAAAGAATAATTTCCTTTTCTAGTTAAATCTCTTTGATAAAATCTTTTCTCATCTTCAGTAAGCTTACTATATTCTTTTTCATTTAACTCTTGTTTTCTAGTTTGAATCGCAAAATAAGTTTGACCTAAAGCTATTGCTTCTTTTCTTGAATCACCATTTTGTACTATTAAATAACATGCATATCTTGATAGTTTATAATCTTTCAATTTTCTGTTTGTTTTTGAACCTATTTGAACCAATTTCCCAACCTCGGGAAAATGGTCACTAACATTATAACCACTTTTTATACAAGATGTTTTTGCATATTCTATTGCATTAGAAAATCTCTCCCATTTGTTGTACTCAAGTAATGGCATTAATTCTCTAGCCAACCAATACTCATTGCCATTTTCATCTATATGTTTTATATTTTCAAATAATTTTTCTGTATATTCTTTTATTTCATTCATTTTTTTGTTCTCCTTTCTATGGTGCACATGTTTTAATTTTTAATTTATCATTATCAATTTTAAACATAATACTTCCATCTTCATCTGTTCTATAAATTTTACTATCTTCTAAATTTTCTAATACACTATCATTTGGATGACCATATCTATTGTTCTTTCCAACACTAATTACTGAATATTTTGGATTTATCTCACCTATGAATTCTTCACTTGAACTTGTTTTACTTCCATGATGTCCTACTTTTAATACATCTATATTTTGTAAATTATATTTTTCTATTAAATCATCTTCTACTTCTACACCAGCATCTCCCATAAATAGAAATTTATGTTTATTGAGTTCTGTATAAATTACACTTGAATTATCATTTTCATTACCATAATCTTTATTATTTAAAAAGTATAATTTATTATCATCTATATTTAATTCTTTGATACAACTGTAATATGGTATTTTCTTTTTATGTAATACTTTAATTAATTCTTGTTCTAAATCATTATGTGGCCCACAATTGAATATTACTTTCTCTACTTTAAAGTTATTTACTAAATTAATACTTTCACCCATATGATCATAATCACCATGAGTTATAATTAAATTATCCAATTTTGAAATTCCTAAAGAATAAAGAAATGTTTTTAAAGTATCACTTAATTTTACTTGATTTTGTCTTTTTTCCCATTCTTCAGTAGCATAATTCATTTTCCCGCCTGTATCTATTAAAACAACTTCTCTTTGATAAGGACTAATAAATAAACTGCTATCTCCTTGTCCAACATCTATAAAATACATATATGCATTTGCATTTATTTTTGGCCAAATCTTTACACATAAAAAAAATAATAAAGCTAGAAGTAAATATTTCTTTTTGTTTAATCTAAGAAAATTCAAAACAAAAAGATAAAAAATCAACCATAATCCAGGAAAAATATAAGGTATAACAATTACTCCAACGGTAATATTCTGACACCAAGTATTTATCCATTCAAAAAACTGAACACTTATTTCAAATAACGCTGCAATAAAAGGAAATAATAGTACCAAAAAACATAAAGGATACATTACAAAAGTTACATAAGGAACAAAGAAGATATTCCATATTATAGACAAAAAATTAATTTCAAAAAAATGAATAGCGCTTATAGGTATACTTACCAAACATGCTATAGCGCTTGTTTTCAATAAGTTTACCCAATAATTTTTGCTTGGCTTTAAAAAGAAAAAGGTAAAACATATTAAAAAGGAATATTGAAAACCTAAGTTCATTATATTAAATGGATTTAAAATCAGCAAAAATAAGAATG
>CALVXT010000054.1 GCA_944371545.1 uncultured Bacilli bacterium
ATCAATGGTATTTAAAATACTTTCTTCTTGTGTAATTGGAATAAAGATTATTTTAATTGGAGCGATGTTTGGCGGAAGTACTAGACCGTGATTGTCTCCGTGAGTCATAATTATTCCACCAATCATTCTTGTTGAAACTCCCCAGCTTGTTTGATATGGAGTTTGTAATGTGTTGTTCTCATCTAGAAATTGAATTCCAAAAGCTTTAGCAAAATGATTGCCAAAATAATGACTCGTTCCGTTTTGTAGTGCTACTCCATCATACATCATTGCTTCTAGAGTGTATGTTTCTTCAGCACCAGCGAATTTTTCTTTTTCTGTTTTTCTACCAACTAAAACAGGTAAAGCTAAGATATTTCTTTGAAAATCTTCATATATTTTTAGCATTCTTAGAGTTTCTTTTTTGGCTTCTTCGCTTGTTTTGTGCATCGTGTGTCCTTCTTGCCAAAGAATTTCTCTACTTCTTAAAAATGGTCTTGTTGTTTTTTCCCAACGAACGATTGTGCACCATTGATTATATAGTTTAGGTAAATCCCGGTAAGACTTGATAATGTTTTTATAGTGTTCACAGAATAAAACTTCACTTGTTGGTCTTACACACATTCTCTCTTCTAATTTTTCGTTTCCACCATGTGTAACCCAAGCTACCTCTGGTGCGAAACCATTAACGTGTTCTTTTTCTACATTTAATAAAGACTCTGGAATAAACATTGGCATCTGAACGTTTTCATGACCTGTTTTTTTAAATTCTTTATCTAACATTCTCTGTATATTTTCCCAAATCGCATAACCATAGGGCCTAATAATCATACTGCCTTTGACAGATGAATAAGCTACTAAATCAGCTTCTCTTACTACGTCTGTATACCACTTGGCAAAATCTACATCACGGTCGGTAATTTTACTAACTAATTTGCTCATGACTCTCTTCCTTACTTTCTAATTCAAAGTCTTTTAATTCATCATTTTCGCTTAAAATCTTATTAACTTGTTTGGTTGCTTTATCTAGTTTTTCTTGACAAATTTTAACTAAATTCATCGCATCTGTGTATTTGTTAATTGCTTCTTCTAACGGAATACTTCCACTTTCTAAATCTTTAATAATTTCTTCTAAATTTTGTAATGCTTTTTCAAATGTAATTTCATTCATGATATAATCTCCTTTACTTCTACACTAAGCTCACCTTTAGATAGGCGAACATTTAATATATCTTTTTCTTTTATCTTACTACTTTCTTTAAGTATATGTCCATCCTTTTTTATTAATGAATATCCTTTGTCTAAAATATTTAATGGATTTACTAATTTTAAAGTTTGAACAATAAAGGCAAAGTCGTGATTTTTTTTGTTTAAAATTGCCTCGATATTTTTTTGTAAAATTTCTTGATTTTTCTTAATTTCTTCAATTTTGTTTTGATACATAATTAATGGATTTTTCATAATATAATGTTCTTTTAGATGATTTATCTCTTTTGTTTTGTTTTCGAGAAAACTATCCATTGCATTTTTTAATTTGTCAGTTAAATCATCTAATTTTTGGATTTTTACATCATATAAAACCATTGGATTTTTTAAAATAAAACTATCTGCCAGTTTCTTTAAATGATGTTTTTTCTCATTTAATCTAGTTAAAAAGGCGTTTGATATTTCGATTTGTTTGGTTTGAAATAAATTTTTTACTTCTTCGATAGTTGGAACAGCCATTTCCGCGGCACCTGTTGGTGTTGGGGCTCGTTTGTCGGCAACAAAATCAGCTATTGTTACATCTACTTCATGACCGACTGCGCTTATTATAGGGATTTTGGATTCATAGATTGCTCTTGCAACGATTTCTTCATTAAATGCCCATAAATCTTCAATTGAGCCTCCCCCACGTCCGACAATTAAAACATCTAAATCGTATTCATTTGCTTTTTTTATGTTTTTGACAATATCTTCTTTAGCTTGCACTCCTTGAACAAGTGACGGGAAAAGAATGGTTTCACACAAAGGAAAACGTCTGGTTATCGTACTTAAAATATCTTTGATTGCAGCGCCTGTTGGAGCTGTAACAATTCCTATTTTTTTTGGAAATTTTGGAATGGGCTTTTTATGACTTACATCAAACAATCCTTCTCCTGCTAACTTCTTTTTTAATTTTTCAAATTCTACATACAGATTGCCTAAGCCATCTTGCTCCATTTTATCTATATAAATTTGATAATTTCCGCCAGCTGGATAGACACTTATCCTTCCTTCTACTAAGACATTCATTCCATCTTCCGGGACAAATGTTAATTTGGAAGCCATGCTACGAAACATAATGGCACTTATTCTAGATTCTTCATCTTTTAAAGTTAGATATAAATGTCCAGAGGAATGTCTTTTGAAATTACTAATTTCTCCTTTAAGGTATACTTTTTGTAAATAAGAATTGCCATCAAAAATCATTTTAATAAAGTTGTTTATTTGAGAAATTGTGATATATTCATGATTCATAAATGTTTACCTTCTTCTTTTTTGTGCATTTGAGTAATATGAATTAATTCGTCATAATGTTCTTTGTAAAGTGTATTGATATTTTCGTAAATTTTTGTTCCTTTGTCTACTTGATATTTCTTTTCTAAATTCATTAAAATATTTAACAATGTTTCCGGAGTTAAAATATAAAGTTGTCTTGTTACTTCCAATTGAAAACTTGATGAAGAGCTAAAATAGAATTGTTTAAAAGAATCATATATGCTTTGAATTGAGCTTTCATATGCTCTCATGGAATTATTTCTTGATATATCAAAAAATCTTTTTTGAAATCCTAATTCCATATCATACATTGGTACTAAAAAAGCATGAGCTTCATTATCTAAAAGTTCCCAGTTACCTAAATGAAAATCATATTGCATTGTTATAAATGAATAAATAAATCTTCTAGCTAACTCTTCAACAATTTTATATACAAAAAGATGCTTATTTGGATTATTTCGATAATAATATTCCAAAGCTTCCCAAATAAAAGAAAGCGAATTTAAAGAAAATTGTTCGGAAAAATCAGTGTTATATAGTTCATCTAAAGAATTTATTTCTAATACTTCTTTTAGCGTTCCATTAGCTTCTAGACTTTCTAAATAAGACCAAATAATTTCTTTTCCAGAAATGATTTTATACCCATTGATCTTATAATTGTCAGAAATAATTCCATATACATTACTTTTGGAATTTACACGGACAATTTCTGAATTAATGGTAGCTATTGAGACAGTTTTAGCCAATTCTTCCATAAATATTTGGATAAATAATTGGTCATTTAGTCCGCTTTTTTTGCAGATTTTTAAAAAATAGTTTTTATTTTCTACATTATTTATCCAATAGCCATTATAATAGGGGCCACATAAATCATTAGGAATTACTTGTTTATTTCTTAAAGCTTTTTGCCAATTAGGAATAAGACTGTCTAAAATTATTATTCCATTTTCACGTTTCATATTTATAATTCCTTCATAAATTTATCTAATACAGCATTTATCATTTTTACTAAATCTTCGTCTGTATATTTTTTGGCTAATTCAATAGCTTCATTAATAACTACTATTGGCGGTGTCTCCATATATTTAAGTTCATAAATTGCCATACGTAATATTGCTGCGCCTGTTTTATCTAATCGATTAATTTTCCAGTCTTTTAAATATGTATTTGCAATCGTATCTATCTCTTCTTCTGAAGTAATAACACCATACACTAAATCTTTAACAAATTCGTTATCAACATTCAAATTTTCTTTTAAAATTTGTTCTACATCATAAGTAAGATGATTTTGTTTTAAAATATCGATTTGGTATAAACAAGTCATTGCAATTTTTCTTAATTCGCTTCTTGTTTGCATAATTCATCACCTTTATCATTTTATCAAAAAAAACTAGCTTAGGCTAGTATTTTGATTAGGTTTTCTTTCTAAAGCAAATTTTTGAAGTTTAAAATATGAAATTGTCCAATTATAACATGGATCTGTTTCTATATGGGAGTAAAAAGAGTTTAGAGTTGCTATATCCCTTTCTTTAATTGCACGGTTAAGCGTTTCATATAGTTGTTGTTTTAAATAAAACTCTTTTTTTATTTCAGTTTCATTGCTTCCAAATAGAAGTTCCTGTTTTTTTGTAGTTAAAAATTCTGGAATACCTGATTCACTTGTAGAAATTCCCATAATTACTTCAAAATTAGCGATTACATATTTATGAGATTCTTGTTTTATTTGTTTTAAAAGTGGTAAATCTTTTATTTTAATTGCTTTTCCATTTGAAACGATTGGACGATTTAAATATTCTTTTATCCAAGCCGGCGTGATACACGTTTTCATGTCTAAATAAGCTTGAATTGCTTCTTCCATAGTACTTGCTAAAAATATTTTCTGCATAAAAACTTCTATACTTTGGGCTTTATCTTTTGTTGAATAGTAAATTTTTATATCTTTTTCCATTTTTATCATTCTCTTTCTATTATCATTTATGATCTTTTTCCATTTTTAATTCATACAAAGCGTTTAATGCTTCCATTGGAGTCATTCGTAATGGATCTAATTTGTCAAGTTTTTCTTTTACCCAATCTTTCTTTTCTTCAGGAAATTCCATAACCAATTGTAACTGAGTATCTGCTTTTTCTGCTTTAGGTTTATTTTCATACATTGCTAAAATTTCTAAAGCATCTTTAATAACTTCATCAGGTAGTCCAGCTAATTTGGCTACATGAATTCCATAGCTTTTATCTACTGCCCCATTTTTAATTTTATGTAAGAAAGTAATCTTGCCATCTTCTTCAATCGCACTGACATGAACATTTTTAATAGTAGAAATGGAATTTTCTAATATCGTGAGTTCATGATAATGTGTAGAGAAAAGCGTTTTGCAGCGAATTTTTGTACTAACATATTTTAATATTGCTTCAGCAAGACTCATGCCATCGTAAGTAGCGGTTCCTCTTCCTAACTCATCAAATAAAATTAGACTGTTCTCTGTTGCATTGCAAATTGCATTTTTAGCTTCTTTCATTTCAACCATGAAAGTCGACTCTCCGCTTACTAAGTCATCACTAGCTCCAATTCTAGTAAATATTTTATCTATAATTGGTAAATTTGCTTTACTAGCAGGTACAAACGATCCCATCTGGGCCATGATGATTATAATAGCTAATTGTCGCATATAGGTTGATTTACCGCTCATATTCGGGCCTGTAATTAAAAGAGTGTTAATGCTTCCATCCATTATGCAATCATTTGCAACATACTCCATATTGCTTACTTTTTCGATAACTGGATGTCTTCCGTTTTTAATTTCAATAATATGATCGTGATTAAGAGTTGGTCTTATTAAATGATATTCTTCAGCACAGACGGCTAGTGACGCTAAAGCATCAAGAGTAGCAATACAATCTGCTGTATCTTTTAATTCCAATATATGTTCTTTAATTTTATCTTTTATTTCGTTAAACATAGTATATTCCATGTCAATGATTTTTTCTTCAGCGTTCAAAATTAAAGCTTCTTTTTCTTTTAACTCTGGGCTAATATATCGTTCAGCATTCGTAAGTGTTTGTCTTCGTTCCCAGTGAAAATCTTCGCTGACATTAGCAAGTTGTCCTTTAGTAACTTCAATAAAGTAGCCAAAAACTTTGTTATAACCAACTTTTAAATTTTTAATACCTGTTTCTTCTTTCAATTTTGTTTCAAAATTAGCTATAAAATCTTTACCACCACTTCGAATACTTTTTAGTTCATCTAATTCTTTACTATATCCTTCTTTAATTAAAAAACCTTCTTTAATAGTTACTGGAGGGTTTTCGTAAATAGCTTCTTCTAATAATTCATAAATATCTTGATGAGTTTTTAATTCAATATCGAACCCTAAATCTTTAACAATTTTTACTATGTCAGGCAAAACTTTTAAGCTTGTTTTTAATTGTAGTAAATCTCTAGCATTTAATGAACCACAAGAAACCTTTCCACAAAGTCGCTCCATATCATAAATTTGATATAAATACTCTCTTAATTGTTCTTTTAAAATAAATTCGTTATTTAATTTTTCGATTTTTTCATAGCGTTCAACAATGAGTTCTTCATTTTTTAAAGGATTCATTAACCAATTTTTTAATTTTCTAGAACCCATACTTGTCTTGGTTTTATCTAATAACCAGAGTAAAGAAAAAGTTCTTTCTTTTAAGCGAAGTGTTTCTACTAATTCTAAGTTTCTTACTGTATGGATATCCATTTCTAAATAATCATCGGGATAAATAATTTCTGCCTCTTTAAAATGGCTTAAATCTTTAAGTTCTTTAACTACTAAATAATAAAATAAGTGTTGTACCCCTTTGATATAGTGTTCATCTTCTAAATTTTCATAAACAGAAGTATATTGGTTTTCTAAAAAATTATTGCTAATTGATACTTCAATACCATATGTTCCTTTTAATAAAGAAATAAGTTCTAAATTTTCATTATTTTCTAAAACAACTTCTAAAATTCCTAAATTTAAAATAGTACTAATCAATTTGTCTTTTTGATGCGGCAATATTGAAACAAAAATAGACCCTGTAGAAATATCTGCATAGCAAATTGTATAAATATAAGTAAAATCTAAAATAGACGCGATATAATGATTATCATGTTCATTTAAAAGTTCTAAATCAACAACCGTTCCCTTACTGATGACTTGAACAACACCACGTTTAACCATTCCCTTGGTGTCCTTTGGATCTTCTAATTGTTCGCATATCGCGACTTTGTATCCTTTATTCACTAATTTTTCAATATAGGGTTTTACTGAATGAAACGGAACACCACACATTGGAACTCGTTCTTCTAATCCAGCATTTTTCCCAGTTAAAGTTAGTTCTAGTTCTCTAGAGGCAGTTAAACCATCTTCAAAAAAAAGTTCATAAAAATCGCCAATTCGATAAAAAAGAAGTTCTTCTTCATAATCTTTTTTGATATCCATATATTGTTTCATCATGGGACTTAATTCATCATAATTTACTTCACTACGTTTCACTTTTACCACCTGTATATGAATTATAACACAATCGCCTAAGAAAAGTCATTTTTTTCTTTTTTTAAAATATTATTTAATAATTTCATCAGTAATTAAGTAGGAATTTGGATACTCTATTTTTGTTTTTTGAAAATTATGAATTCCATAAATAAAAGTTTCAATATTTTTTTCTTCAAAAAAAAGTTCCAATTTTTTACTAATAATACTTTCTAATAAACAAATAAAATCATATTCTTGATAAGATTCTTCACTATTAAAAACATAGTTTAGAACACCATATTTTTCATTTTTCTTTGTTTTAGTTAATTCTTGAATCACTTTATTAAAAAAACTCATTACATAAATCTTTTTAGAAGAATATTTTTGAATCAATGTTTGAAATTTTTTTTGATTAATATTAGCTTCTTTAATTTCTAAAAGGAAAATCTTATTTGAACTTAATTTTAAAACCTGTTCTAAAGTTGGAAGATGATATTTTCTATTTAATTCTTTATAGGAAGTATTAGACAGTATATCTAAACCGATCATAGGATTATGACAAATAACAAAAACTCCATCTTTAGTAGTTCTTATATCACATTCAAAACCTGCATATTGGTCATTTTTTAAAGCTAAAGTAAACGCTTCAAGTGTATTTTCCTTTGCATTTTCTTTTAAGCCTCGATGGGCAATTAACTTTTCCATAATAGAATATATGAAAAAAATCAAATCCTATGTAAATATATTTTGCCATTCAATCTCTTTTATAATAAATTCGTCAGTAATATTATAATTATTTTCTTCATCAATTAATTTTTTAGGACAATTTCTGTAACAGTAGGTAGCTATCATCTCGTATAAAACTTTTGTTTTTACATCATAAATGAGTATAGTGAAACGTCTGTTTTTATCGTAAACAAAATAATAATTATTTTCATTAAGAATATCTTTAGAAAAATTTGATATTACAATTTCTTTATTTTCATTTGACAATAGATTTAAATAAGCACGTAAATATTTCATAACAATATCCATATCATTAGAACTATTAAATCTATTAAATTGTTTTAATGTTTTTTCGTTTAAAGTATCTTTGTACTTATGTTCTGTAAACACAGGTACATCTTGAAAGCCTGAAAAATATACATGATGAGACTCAGGTTCAGGCATTT
>CALVXT010000055.1 GCA_944371545.1 uncultured Bacilli bacterium
TAAATAGATTTTTTAGAGACATTTTTATTGAAAAACGTCATTCTAAATAGAGACATTTTTACTGAAAAGTCACATTTTTGCTAATCGTTTCAAAAAAATTTTGACTTTATTGTAAAATATTAGTATAATGAAAATATGTATAGAATAAGAGGGTAGAATTATGAATATGAATAATGAATCAAATAATCAAAATTTTAATGGTGGTATGGAGAATTTAAATAATGGAAGCAATATGATGAACCCAAATGGAGTGCCAAATCCAACACCTATACCTAATAATCAAGGATTTGCTCCACAAAATCCAACCCCAATTCCAAATCCAACTCCAATGCCAGAGCAAAACGTAGGAACAGGGTATACGGAAAATACTAATCCAACTCCGATTCCGCCTGTACAGGAAAATATAAATCTACAACCGGCTGGAATGGTAGAGCAAATGCCAACTGCTCCTCAAAATAATGTTGCTGAGCCTTTAGAAGCTACAACTTTAAATGCTCAAACCGTTATGAATCCGACACCAAATACAATGACATCTCCACAAGATAATACAATGAATGCAATGAATCAACCAGTTCAAAATATGATGAATAATAATCCAACAGGAATGTCTAGCCCAAATCCTAATAACAATATTGGTATGATGGGGGGTGTACCGGTTCCGCCACCTATTCCAGAAGAACCTCAAAATAAAGGAAAGAAAAAGCCAATAAATACACCTTTATTAATAATATTAATTGTTGTCTTAGTAGCGGCAATTGGATTCGGAGTTTACTATTTTTTAACAGCAAGTAAAACCACTGCACAACCTATTACTATTACACCTAGACTTACGGAATTAGAATTAGGTTCAGAAATTGGTACGGATGCTTCCTTTTATGCTCAAATTACAGGAACAGCTTCAAGTAATTGTACGGTAGATACAAATTTAGATACAACAAAAGTTGGAACATATGAATATACAGTAACTTGTGCTGGTAAATCATCTAACAAGCAAACTATTGAAGTCAAAGATACAACTGCACCTCAAGTAGAAGTGAAAGATGTAATTGTAGTACCAGGAACTGAAGTAGTAGCAGATGATTTTATTGATACTGTAAATGATGCTTCAGAAGTAACCTTTACTCTTGATGACGAAGTAGACACAAGTACAGAAGGAGAGTTTGAAGTTTCTATAACAGCAAGCGATGAATATGAAAATACAACAACAGTAACAGCAAATTTAGTTGTAACTGCAGAAGCTCCTCAATCTTATATGTATTGTGAAGGAGCAGAAAATGCTGAAACTTCAACGAATGCCACTGCTCAATATCGTTTTGGTATCAACAGCCAAGGAACTTTATATAATAGTCAAAAAATAATTACTTATGAATTTGATGACGAAGCAGAATATAGTGCAGCTGCAACAGAAATCGAAGAAAATGGTTCATATAATGGATATGAAGGTCAAATCTTTATGGATGATACAAATTATATGATTATAATAACCGTTGATATGGAAGAAAGTGAATTAGCTACAGAATTTAATCTTGATACATTCCCAACTGGTGAAGCTGATATTGAAGGACTTTTCGAAGAACCATGTGAATATGGTGATGAGTAAGCGCGAAGCTTACTTTTTTTTGTACTTTTTTTAATTTTTGCATATCCTACATTAGGAGGAATTTTTTATGAAAGTAATTGTTTATGCCATCGCCAAAAATGAAGAAAAATTTGTGGATAGATGGGTAGATTCTATGCAAGAAGCAGATGAGATTATAGTTTTAGACACAGGTTCTACAGATAAAACTGTAGAAAAATTAAAGAAAAGAAATGTAAAAGTTTATGAACAAAAGATTTATCCATGGCGTTTTGATACAGCACGTAATGAATCGTTAGCTAAAGTGCCAACTGATGCAGATATTTGCGTTTGCACAGATTTAGATGAAGTATTTGTACCAGGATGGAGAAGTGTGTTGGAAAGTTATTGGGAAAAAGAAATGCCTACAAGAGTAAGGTATACTTTTAATTGGAAACTTGATGAGGACAATAATCCGAGAGTAACTTTTTTATCTAATAAAATACATAATCGTACAGACTATCATTGGCAAAATGCAGTTCATGAAATTTTATCAAGTAATAAAGAAGAAAAAGAAATTGAAGTTCCAATCACATTGAATCATTATCCAGATCCAACAAAATCACGTGGTTCTTATTTGCCGTTATTAGAAATTAGTGTTGAAGAAGATCCAGAAAATGATCGAAACCTTCATTACTTAGGAAGAGAATATATGTATTATTCTCGTTGGGATGATTGCATTCGCCTTTTACATCAACATTTAAAGTGCAAAAATGCTACTTGGAAAGATGAAAGATGTGCATCTATGAGATTTATGGGTCGAGCATATCAAGCAAAAGGTTATTTAGAAGAAGCTGAAAACTGGTGGAAATTAGCTATTAATGAAGCTCCTTATTTGCGTGAAGGATATATTGAACTTGCTGGTCTTTACATTACTGAAAATAAATATCCAGAAGCATATGATCTTTTAAATAAAGCCTACCAAATTAAAGAAAAAAGCAAATCCTATATCAATGAAGAATTTGCTTGGAATGACGCTTTTTATGATTTGTTTTCATTAGCGGCCTTTTATACAGGTCGGTACAATGAAGCTATAGAATACGTAAAAAAGGCCATTGAAATGAATCCAAAAGAAAAAAGATATCAAGATAATTTAAATATCATGATACCTTATGAAATCAACTGATTCTTTTCGCATGAATAACAAGACGTTCATTATTACCCGTACAAGTAGATAAAGTAAGTAAGTAATCATCATGAGTAACAGAAACCTCAAAATTATGAATACTTCTTGATTGAGTCATAGAAATATAAGCATCTTTTTCTTCATCACTTTCAAAAGAAACTTGTAAATAATCACTTGTTTTAGGAATAGTATAAATAGAATAAATTTGCCATTGCATAGACTCATACATCGTATCAAAAGTAATCACTAAATTTTCAGGATTTGTATACCAAGAAGAGTTTAAAGCACGATGTAATGTTCCAAACATAACTCCACTATAGTACATGTTATGTCCATAGATAATAGTATTATCATTTAAAACTTTGTCAGAATTACGAAAATCCATAAAAATCCAACCATTTTTATCATTCTCTTGATATAAATTCTTTTTAAGATAATATTGATTATCTGAAGAAGTTACTACAGGGTAATCTACATTCGTATTATTTACTTTAAGGTAACCCACAACATCAGGATTTATGGAAAGTAAAGAAGCAATATAAGGATTTTTGATAACCAATCCATCCTCATTTTTAACAACTTCATCATTATCTACTTGATCAATGACAGAAGCAACTTCATCTTGAATAGAGCTAACTTCTTGCATAGCATAATAATTTTGAACAAAAATATAACTTACAGCCCCAACAATAAAGAAAACAATTAAAAATCCACATAATTTTAAAGTATTTAAACAAACTTGTTTCATTAAGTTATTTTCTAAATACTCCTTAGAATATACTAAATCAAGAATAAGTTTGTTTTTTTTATACTTTTTATTTAAATTTTTTAAATAAAGAACATTTTGAGAATCATTAAGATTAAAATTCAAACGTAATAAAACATTTTTAAAATGGTAGTTTTTTAAATTTTCTAATACAAATTCAATATCTTCACGATCAAAAAGAAAAAAGTCAATTATTTTTAAATAACGATTAATTTTTAAAAAAGTAATAAAATCCTCACGATCTTCAGTTGAAAGCTTTTGATAAATTTTAATATTCTTTTGATAATACATTTTAGAATAATCTTGCAATTTATTTTGCTTCATAAATTCTGAAATATAAAAGATTTCACTATGTGTTGTAACCTTAATGTGATGATTGTCTAAGTATTCTAAAGCAAAATTAGCAATAGAATAGCAGTCTAGCTCTTTTATATTTTTAAAAGTAACCATTTTTTCACAAAAAGTATATGGGATAATCTCATTTTTTTTAATTTTAATTTTCTGTATAGGAGATTTTTCAAAAAAAGGAAGAAGAAAGTCTGCTAATAACACATTTTGAAAAACAACTGTATCAATTTTATTCATTGCACAAAGTTCTTGAAAAAAAGGAACAACAATTTTTTGATTTTCTATAATATAATCATCTGTAAAAACAAGTTCACTATCACTAATGATATTGGTGTTCATTAAATCTTCACGAATAGTTTGATTTTTTTTATAAGAAAAAAATAAAGAAGTATTTTGTATTAAAATAAGAATTTTTTTCAACTTATTTCACCACCAATTCATTCCTACTTTATTATGATACCATATTTTTACAAAATTATTGTAAAAAAAAGATGAAAAAAGTAGAAATATGTAGAATTTTAGTATTTTTATGATATAATAATGCCATAATATAAATGGAAAAGAGGTTAAAGTATGAAAAAGAAAAATCTTGTATTGAGTTTAATTATGTTATTATGTGTAGCATTTTACCCAAGTGTTGCGAATGCTGCGAGTGGAGCAGTTTTTGGATCAAGTGTAACTATTACTGATGGAATGGATACTTCTAATACAACATTAGATGGAAACACAGTTCGTATTGAAAATAATGGTGCAAATACTAGAGTATATTTAGGAGTTCAGGTTACATCTGGAACAGTTAATGAATATAATGTGACTTTAAAATTAGGAAATTCTAATTTTACATTCTCTCGTGGTAGTCGAAGTTCTGGTTGGTCTGGAACAATTACACAAGATTCTAGCGATCCAACTATTGTTCATGTAAATTTAACAAATGAAAACGGAGTAACAACTGGTTTACACCAAGTTGCGACTATAACATTGAATGTAGATTCTGGTGTTGAATCAACAGAAACATGTTCAATAAGCATTACTCAAGAAGGTACTCCAACAAATCCAGAAAATCCAACTTGTGAAATAGTAGATGGTAAATATTATGATGACAATGGTGTTGAAGTAACTAAAGAAGAATATGAAGAAATTTGTTTAAATCCAGAAAACCCTCAAACAGGATCATTCTTACCATATGCAGTAATTATTGGTGGAATCGTTGTTGCTGTAGGTTTATACATGTTTACAAAGAAAAATAAAATATATCATATTTAAGAAGCAATAGCTTCTTTTTTTTGTTCAAAAATTGGAAAGAAGATAAAAAGAATTTCTTTTTTAAAATTAGTATTATTTAAAATTTTTTCATCATATACTTTTTTAGGTGAACACTATGCAACTAAATGGACTAAAGGATGTAGAAGTAGAAGTTCAAAGAAAAAAATATGGCTCAAATAATTTAACAGAAATAAAGAAAAAAGGATTCTTAAAACTTTTGATTGAATCCTTAGGAGACCCGATAATTAAAATTCTTTTAGTAGCTTTAGCTGTAAAAGTTGTTTTTTTGTTCCGAGATTTTGATTGGTTTGAAACTCTAGGGATTCTTATCGCGATTTTTCTTGCATCTTTCATCTCTTCAATAAGTGAATATGGTAGTGAAGAAGCATTTAAAAAACTTCAAGAAGAAAATGAAAGTATGAAAGTCAAGGTCAAAAGAAATGGTCAAATTAAAGAGGTTAAAATAGAAGAGATTGTTGTTGATGATGTGGTCTTACTAGAAAGTGGCGATGGTATACCAGCAGATGGCTATTTAGTAGAAGGAGCATTAAGTATTGATGAATCAAGATTAAACGGAGAAACAAAAGAACGAAAAAAACTCCCTTTAGGAAGAGAAAAGGAAGAAGCAAAACTCCTTCGCGGTTCAGTAGTCTATGAAGGAACAGGCGTGATGATTGTTACGAACGTTGGGGATAACACCGTATATGGTTCACTTGCTAAAGAAGTTCAAGAAACAGAGCCAATAAGTCCCTTAAAACTCCGTCTTCGAGGACTTGCTAAAACCATCAGCAAAATAGGATACATTGGAGCAGTTCTAGTAACTCTTTCCTATTTATTTTCAGTAATTGTCTTAGAAAACAATTTTGAAATGGATAAAATTTTAGCAACAATCACCAATTTCCCAGTGATGATGGATCATCTAATTTATTCATTAACTCTTTCCGTAACGATTATTGTTGTTGCTGTGCCAGAGGGTTTACCAATGATGATTACTTTAGTTTTATCAAGTAATATGAAAAGAATGTTAAAAAGTAATGTTTTAGTAAGAAAACTTGTAGGCATTGAAACCACCGGTTCGCTAAATATTTTATTTACCGACAAAACAGGAACATTAACCAAAGGAAAATTAGAAGTATTAGAAATTGTCAGCGGAGATTTAACATATTATAAAAAAGAAAAAGATTTAAATAAAGTTCCAAAATATGAAGAGATTGTCAAAAAAAGCCTAATTTGGAACAATAAGAGTATGCTAAGTGCTGCTGGTACTGTAATTGGAGGAAATTCAACAGATCGTGCTCTTTTAAGCTTTTTTCAAAATACTCTTTTAGCAAAGCCAAAAATTTTAAAGGAAACACCATTTGATAGTTCGAAAAAATACTCCTCTCTGACTGTAGAAGAAAATTATGGAAAAAGAACTTTTGTTAAAGGAGCAAGTGAAAAACTATTACCAAATTGTATTCGTTTTCTAAATAAAAATGGAGAAGAAAAGCCATTTTTAAATAAAAAACACATCGAAGAAGAAATCAATCGCTTAACAACCAATGGTTGCCGTGTTTTAACAATCGCTTTTAGTCATGATGAAGAATTAAAAAATTTGACTTTTGTTGGCTTAATTGCAATAAAAGATGATTTAAGAGAAGAAGCTAAAGAAGGTGTTTCTTTAATTCAAAATGCGGGAATTCAAGTAGTTATGATTACCGGAGATGCTAAAGAAACCGCGACAAGTATTGCTAAAGAAGTAGGAATATTGCAAAGTAAAGACGATATAGTCCTTACAAGTAGCGAATTAAATAGTATGAGTGAGTTTGATTTAGAACAACTTCTCCCAAGAATTAAAGTAATTGCCAGAGCTCTTCCCCAAGATAAGAGTAAACTAGTGAAAATAGCCGAGAATAGAGATTTAGTCGTTGGAATGACAGGCGATGGTGTAAATGATGCGCCAGCCTTAAAAAAAGCTAATGTCGGATTTGCGATGGGAAGTGGTACAGAAGTAGCTAAAGAAGCAAGTGATATAGTAATATTAGATGATAACATTTTATCAATTAGTGAAGCCATACTTTATGGTAGAACAATTTTTAAAAGCATCAGAAAATTTATTATTTATCAATTAACATGTAATTTTTGTGCGCTATTTTTATCCATCATCGGTCCATTTGTAGGAGTAAATACTCCAATTACTATTATTCAAATGCTTTGGATTAACATGATTATGGATACTTTTGCCGGCCTTGCATTTTCCTTTGAACCAGCCTTAAAAGAAACCATGCAAGAAAAACCTAAAGATAAAAATGAACCCATCATGAATAAATATATGTATTCAGAAATTATTTGGACAGGACTTTACTCCGCATTACTTTGTTTATTTTTCTTAAAATCTCCTTGGATTCGTTCCTTAATAAGACCAGATGATGATTTTAAATACTTAATGACAGCATACTTTGCCTTATTTATCTTTATTGGAATTGGTAATGCTTTCAACGCGAGAACACATCGTCTAAATTTATTCGCGCATTTAAAAGAAAATATTGTTTTTGTCTTTACAATTATTTTTATTGCTAGTGTTCAAATGATTTTAATCTATAAAGGTGGAACCGTATTTAGAACATTTGGACTAACGCCTTATGAACTCATGTTTGTTATTCTCCTTGCTTTAACAGTTATACCAGTTGATTTTTTAAGAAAAGTTCTTCTAAAGAAAAAAGGAATAAAATTAGGCGTGTAAATAGGTTACTATTCACAGCCAAAAAGAAGAAATAATCAAAAAAGATGAATTTCTTCTTTTTAAATGTTTATAAGTAAAGAAATTTAGGGGAGTTATCCACAAAATAAAGATAAGGTATTGCAAAAAAGAAAAAATGTGAGATACTTTAGAAAATCGGTGGTGAAAAAATGACAGCAGAAGAAATCAAACAAATATATACGTATAAGCAATTAAAATCATATAATTCGGAAATACGAAGTAGATATAACTCCTTAAGTTTGCAATATAATCAATTAATAAAAAAACAAGAACAAATAATAGAAAGAGCAGTC
>CALVXT010000056.1 GCA_944371545.1 uncultured Bacilli bacterium
CACATGTTTATAATACAAGCGGGGATGTTGATTCATCAGATTTATTAAGATTAAGACAACATTTATTAGGAAAGACATCTATTAATCAAGCATAAAGGAGGACAAATGAAGTATTTAAAAATTGGATTAACAATAATAATAACAAGCTTAGCTTTAAATTTAGCACCCGTAAATGCTGCAGGTAGTGTTTCAGTCTCCGCATCAGCAAATTACGTTGAAGAAGGAAATAGAGTAACTTTTTATATTAATTTAAAAAATGTTGCAGCATGGGATTTAACAGGTACTGGATATGGAGCTACATCAAGTTGTTCTTTAGGAGATCAAGGCGTAGGAGACTCAGGAACAGGAGCAAACGTAAACAAAACATTAACAGTTACTTGCAAAACATCTTCTGTTGGACAAATAAGCTTTAACGTATCTGGAAATGTAAGCTCTGCAAACGGAACAAATATTGAAAAAGTGAATGTCAACACATCAAAAATAGTAGTAGTTACTGAACCACGTGAAAAAGATACAAATAACTACTTAAAAAGTATTGGTGTAACAGGTTATACATTAACACCAGACTTTAATCAAGATACGATGGAATATTCAGTAGAAGTTCCAAACACAGTAGATAAGGTAACATTAGAAGCACAAGCAGCAAGTGTATATGCATCCGTAACTGGAACAGGCGAAGTCGAAGTAAACGAAGGCGCTAATACATTTGAAATTAAAGTAACAAGTGAAACCGGTGTGGAACGAATTTATAAAATCAACATCAATGTTAAAGATGAAAATCCAATAAATATCAAAATAAATAATTCAGACTACACTGTAATGAAAAATGTTAAAAATATTGAATTACCCTCAACTTATGAAGCTACAACAGTAAAAATTAATGACTTTGATATTCCAGCGTTTTATAGTTCAACTTCAGGATTCACTTTAGTTAGTGTCAAAGATAGTAAAGGAGACCAATATTTTGCTATATATGATGCAGAAAATAATACATATGAACTTTACAATGAAAATCAATCAGATCAGCTTTTATTATATATTTTACCAATAACAGAAGAAAAAAATGGATTTTCTAAAACAAAAATTACAATTTTAGAACAATCATATGAAGCTTTAAAAGCTGAAAATGCTGATGTATATTTACTATATGCCATGGATATCGTAACGGGTGAAAAAAATTATTACATATATGACCAAAAAAATAATTCTTATGTTTTATATAATGAAAATTGGATAAGTAATTATGTAGACCAACTAGAAAAATACAAAATAGGAATATTAGGCTTTGGAGGACTATGTATTTTCTGTTTAATCATTATTACAGTCCAAGCAATTAAAGGACCAAAGAAAAAGAAAGCAAAGAAAAATTCAGAAAACGTATCAGAAGAAATTCCTATACCTGAAGAAAAAAAATCTAAGAAAAATAAAAAGAAAGAAAAGATTTCTTCTAAAGATAGTAAAATAGAAGAGAAAAAAACAGAAGTTCCATCACCAACAAAATTAACAAATGAAGAAGCAATGAAAAAAATGGATGATGTAACAAAAATGATTGAAAATTATGAAAAAACTGTAGCATTAGATAAAAAGGAATTAAAAGAAAAAGCTAAAGAACAACCTAAAGAAGAAGTAAAAGAAGAAACTATGTTTGACATATTAGGCGATGATAAAAAGAAGAAAAAAAAGAAAAGGAAGTAACGATTTCCTTTTTTTTTATCCATGAAAATGATAAGATAATAACATGAGGTGTTAAGAATGCAAGAAAATAGCAAAAGTGAAAAAAATCTATATATTTTTCTGTTAATCATGCCATTTATTGATTTATTTTCTTCCTTAGCAACATGGAATAATTGGCCGAGTATTGGACTTGCATTCAAAGGACTCTTACTTCTTTATGCAATTATATACTTAGGAGTTAAGAAAAAAGAATGTTGGAAGTATTTTATAATCATTGGAGTTTTTTGCGGACTGACTTTATTTATAAACAGAAATACAGGCTCAGTTTTCCAAGAAATAACCAACTTAATTAAAATATTTTACTTACCAACACTTATTTTTTTCTTTGCAAATATAAAAAATTCGTATATAACTCCCAAATTAATTACAAAAATATCTTTAATATATTTAGCGATTTATCTACTTCCATATCCATTTGATTTAGGACACAATATAAGTGAAATTTATCCAAATAAAGATTTATATCTTTCATATTTCTATATTGGCAACGAATTAGCAAATATTTTTATTCTATTAATACCTATTGCTTTGCTTTATTTAATCCAAGAAAAACCTAGAAAATATACAATAGGTTATAGTATTTTAGTGATATGTATGCTTGCTTTACTTGGAACTAAAGCAATGTACATAAGTGTTCTTTTAATTTTTCTTTATTTCCTTTATTTCTATCGTCAAAAAGTTATATCAATAATAAAAAAGCATGTGGCTATATTTAGTATAAGTATTTTGATAGTAGGAATAAGTGCGATTTTACTACTTCCAAAAACATCTTTTTATCAAAATATTGTGACATCCTTAAATTTTTATGAAATTGATTCAATAAGAGAATTACTATCTATTGAAAACATTGATAATATTATATACAGTAATCGTTTAGATTTTTTAGCTAACGTTCATCAAGAATATATGAGCAGCCCTTTATCTCAAAAAATGTTTGGACTTGGAAGAAGTAAAATATTAGAAATAAAAGATATTGAAATTGATATTTTTGACATTTTCTACAGTATTGGTATAATAGGTTCAGTTATTTATATTTGGTATATGATCTTTGCATTACGTCAAAAAAAATTAAACAGTTTTTATAAATTTTTATTCATCCTATTAATAATCATTTCTCTTTTCAGTGGACATGTTTTAATAAGTCCAATGGTATCAACTTATGTTGCTTTGCTATACGGATTAAGGGATGAAAAGGAAGGTAGGGAAAAAGATGAAACCATGGACCAAAGAGCAACTAAAAAGACTAAGAATCGCACTTATGCTTAACAGTGATAAAAGAAATAGGTATTTAAAAAAGCATCAAATTTTTAAAGAAATGGGAGATAATGTCTTTTTTCAACCAAGATTTATTCCATCAGATCCAAAATTAATAAAATTTCACAACAACATCATTGTTACAAGTAACGTGACTTTTGTGACTCACGATATCTTTCATCTTGGACTAAATAATTTAAATCAAGGAACATTTAGTTATGAACAAAATTGTATAGAAGTGATGGACAACGTATTTATTGGTTGTAATTCAACAATTTTAGGAAATATAAAAATCGGACCCAATGCGCTTATTGCAGCCGGAAGTGTAGTAACAAAAGATGTTTTACCAAATACTGTAGTAGCAGGAAATCCAGCAAAAGTCATTGGCACATTTGACGATTTTATAAACAAAAGAAAAAACAATCCAAAACCATTTGATAAAGATGAACTATGGAAACAATTTACAAATGAAAAAAATAAATAGAACAAATAGAAATGTTCTGTTTTTTCTTGAAAAAATAAGGTATAATAAACCTATACGAGGAAGTGAGACTATGCGTTTAGAAGTAAATGTAACAAACATCTTATTAATGATTGCTACAACTTTTGTATTTAGTTTAATTTTAGTACCTATATGCAAAAAAATAGCTTTTCATATTGGAGCAATTGATTATCCTAATAAAAGAAGATTAAATAAAGTACCAATGCCAACTATAGGAGGACTTGCCGTATTTGTTTCCTTCTTATTGGGATATATGATTTTTGGGCGAGGAACAACCGAAATGATTTCAATTTTAATTGCAAGCTTCATTATTCTATTGGTCGGGTTAATAGATGACATAAAGCCAATAAGTGCAAAGTATCAATTAATCGGACAAATTGTTGCTGTTTTAATTATTATTTTATACGGAAAAATTACAATTGATGAAGTCACAATTTTAGGAGCGCATTTTGTTTTTCCAACTCCTTTAAATTATCTTATAACTTTAATTTTTATGGTTGGTATAATTAATGCTATTGATTTATCAGATGGTATGGATGGTTTAAGTAGCGGCATATGTATCATCTACTTTTTAACTATTACCATTATTGCCGCGATAATTGGTGGAGGAAAACTAGGAAATATGGATACAACAATCGCTATTTTAATGATTGGAGCAATGTTAGGATTCTTAGTTTACAACTTTCCGCCAGCCAAAATTTATGTAGGGGACTCTGGAAGCAACTTTATGGGATTAATGGTCGCGACAACGGCACTTTATGGATTTAAATTAGCTACATTTACCTCTCTTTTAATTCCACTTGCTATTTTAGCAACTCCAATAATAGATGTTCTATTTTCTATAATAAGACGAAGCTTAAAAAAACAAAATCCTTTTACGAATCCTGACAAAGAACATCTTCATCATCAGTTATTAAAAATGAAATTTTCTACTAAAACCTCTCTTTTAATTATTTATGTAATTAATTTATGCTTTTCAGGCGTATCCATTCTTTATGCATTAGGAGATATCACATATGCTTTGACTCTATATTTTGCTTTAATGATTATCTTCCTATTTATAGTTTTAAAAACAGATATACTATTTCCAAAAAGAGAAAGAAGAAAGAAAAATGAAAATAAGTAAAGAAAAAATTGGTGAAATAATTCGTTATTTAATTGTTGGAGTATTAACAACTGTTGTAAGTCTAGGCATTTACTATGGTTTAGTCTATACTATTTTAGACCCAAATAATGCAACTGAACTTCAAATTGCAAATATTACAAGTTGGATTGGCGCGGTAATATTTGCATATATAACAAATCGAAGTTTTGTTTTCAAAAGTCAAAATCAAAATCGATTAAAAGAAGCAACAAGTTTTGTAAGTTCAAGAGTATTAACACTTTTAATGGATATGGCAATTATGTTTGTTGGAGTAACTGTTCTAAAACAAAATGATAAAATTATCAAATTAATCAGTCAAGTTGTCATTACAGTTGCAAATTATATTTTTAGCAAATTATTTGTTTTTAATTCTAAAAAACAAGAAAATAAAGAAAAAAAATATATTACCGACTATATTTTATATGGAGTGGTATGCTTAATTCCATTATTAGACCTTTTATATGCTATTCTTCCTTTTAAGGAATATACGTTCTGGGGACTAGCAATTGTTAAAGGCGGTTTATTACTGAGTTTTATTTTCTATCTTTGGAAAGCAAAAAAAGGAAGAACCTTTCTTTCTATAGCTTTAGCTACGGTTCTTGTATATACACTTTATAATTATTGTAAAGGATTTTCATTTCTAATAAGTTTAAAAACAATTTTAGAAATTCTATTTTTACCAATAGCAATTTTATTTTTTGAAAATATTACGAATAAAAAATTTGAAAAGTTTTTCTATGTAAAACTTTATTTATTCTATGCTTTTGCTTTTTTAATTCCTTTCTTATTTGTAAAACCAGAAATGAATTTTCATTTTTACTATGCTAAAAAAGAGATTATTGGTCTATTAATTTGCCTTCTACCAATCGTATGGAAGGTAATAAAAGACCACAAGAATTATTTTACAAAAATTTTAGGGATCATTTTAATTTTCATAAGTATTTTTCTATATCAAGCTCCAATTCTATGCATTGTATCTATAGGAACATTTATCTATTTTATTTGGGAAGAACGAAAAAGAATTTTGAAAAAAAAGCTCTTTTTATTAACAACGGGTATATTGACTATTGTGTTAAGCATTTATCCTATTATTTTTTACACAGAACATCTAGAAAATTTAACGAATCATAAAATCTCTCAAGTGCAACATGCAAATGATTTATTTATGAATACCAATATAGATGAACAGACTTTTGGAATTGATGGAATTTATGAGGATGAAGAAATAAAAACATCAATAGACTTATTAGATATATTTTATAGCTTAGGATATTTTGGAATAGTTATGTATGTTTTACTTTTATCTTATTCTTTAAGTAAAGTAAAAACAAAAAATATATATACAGTAAGTTTTATAATCACTTTACTTGCTTCTTTCTTATCTGGGCATATTTTAATGAGTGTTTCAACAACTCTTTTCCTAACCTCATTTATCACAGCCTCAAAAAACAGGGAAAAATCGAAAATTTTACTTGTTTCTAACATGTATCCTTCAAAAAAATTTAAACATTATGGCTCTTTTGTAAAAAATACAAAAGAAGAATTAGAAAAATTAGGATATCAAGTCGACTTAGCAACCAAAAAGAAAAATATTTCCTTTCCAGCTAAATTTGTTGGCTATAGCTTAATGTATATAAAAGCAATATATAAATCTCTTTTCTATTCATATGATTATTACTATGTTCACTTTGTTGCTCAGTCAACTTATTGTGTTTTATTTGGAAAAGTCACTGGAAAAACAAAATTGGTTTGCAATGTTCATGGGAATGATATAGTTCCTGATTATGAATTTGAAAAGAAAAATGTGAAAAGAGGACAACGAGTTCTTCCATTTGCAGATATTGTTGTAGCTCCATCAAAATATTTTGAAGAAGTACTTATCAACAAGTATCACATTCCAAAAGAAAAAATTAAGATTTATCCATCTGGTGGAATTAATTTTGAAATCTTTCAAGAAAAAGACCAAAAAGAATGTCAAAAAAGACTAAATTTAGATTCAAAATATACATATATTGGAATGGTTGGTAGAATAGAAAAAAATAAAGGATGGGATACTCTTTTAGAAGCTTTAAAGGAATTAAAAAAAGAACCTTTCATGAAAAATATAAAAGTAATCATAGTTGGAACTGGACAAGAACAACCTGAAATGGAACAAAAAATCAAAGAATTTCATTTAGAAGAAAAAATCATTCAAAAAGAATTTGTTTTACAAAAAGATTTAGTAGATTATTATAACGCTTTTGATGTATTCATTTTTCCAACGAAAAGAAAAAGTGAATCTTTAGGACTTGTTGGTCTAGAGGCAATGGCTTGCAAAACATTTGTGATTGCCTGCAATCTATATGGTCCAAGAGAATATGCTATAGATGAGGAAAACGCATTGACTTATCAAGATGCCACAGATGGAAATGAATTAGCATCTAAAATAAAAAAATTCATGAATATGAGTGAAAAAGAAAAACAAAAAATTATTGATAAAGCTTATGAAACAGCTAAAAAATATGATGTGACAAAACTCCAAGATAAATTGATTAATATATTTGGAAATAAAAAAGAAGATTAGGATAGCAGTTCTTAATCTTCTTTTATAATGATTAACGTTCTTTCTTTACCATATAAAGAATAGTTTTCTTCAGCTTTTTGATTCACGAATTTTTCAAAAGTCAAAGCATCAAAATGTAAAATAAATTGAATAAATTCTGGATTATCAAAAAAATGAAAAAATCCATCACTATAAACGATAACTGTATCACCATCATGTAAAGCAAAAGTACCTTCTCGAATAAAAGATTCTGCACTTTTTTCACCTGTTAAAGCCCCATAAGAAACACACTTACCATCAGATATCATTTCTAAATTATTCCGATAATCTCTTCGAGTAATAATCCTTGAACGATCATCAGTCCATGGATAAGGAATTGTATTTAAAAAAGGTCTAGTAATTTTTTCTAATTCATCTTCAGTCTGAAATATTTTATTCCCGTCTTTATCATATACAATGACCCCACAATCACAGATATAGGAATAATGTAAAATATGATTTTTTATAAAAGCAGCAGAAGCTACAGTTCCATAATAGTCATTTTGTAAATAATCACATTTCAAAATATATTTTTCATTAAGCTTTCGAATATTTTCATTAGCTAAAATCATAGTTTCCTTTAAGTTTTGTTTAAAATCATTTTTAAAAGTATCTGTTACTTCTTTAGCAGCTAACATAGCTCCACTTGGTCGTGGGTAATGCATCACAGCTTCTTGAATATTTTTTGCTGCTTTATCAAGGTCAATTCCTACAGGATCCCTGGTAATTCCATCTGCAACAACAGCAACTTCTTGATTTGCAAAAAATTGATCTTCTCTAGGGAAATTTTTATCATATTTTTCAGTCAAAGTATTATCAAAAGTGTTTTTATAAATAATTCTCATTTTCATCACCATATTAAAATTATAGCATGACTAATTTAAAAAAGAGTAAAAATATTTATCTTTTGAGAAAAAAACGTTATAATAAGTAGC
>CALVXT010000057.1 GCA_944371545.1 uncultured Bacilli bacterium
AAACAGGAGTAAATGGTGAGGCATCTATTAAAAAATCTTTTTTAAAAATGCTTAATTTTTCTGTAGGAGTAAAATCTGATGTTGTTGCCCATAGTTCTAATGAAAAAATAGTCAATTCAACAATTACTACCAATATAATGACAGAATTTATTAAACTAGCAGATAAAGATGATAATATTGAAAAATTAGTGGATTTGAAACTAGATATAGATCAGGATACAGCAACATATTTAAAAAGTATGTTTCCATATTTATCTTTATTAAAAAATCCAGATAAATTTGAAGAACTAAAAGATTAACAAGATAGATGAGGTTATTTTATCAACCAAAGGTTATTTTGAGTTTTTAGCATATAAAAGTGGAGGAATATTTGCAATATTAAGATTTAATATCGACTGCTTTAAAAATAATTATAAATTTAATGATTTAATAAAAATGAATCTTTGCTATTATAGTATAAAGGTTGGAACAACGACAAAAGAGTCAATAAAATTGGAAAATGAAATAAATCAATATTCCAGGGTGCTAACAGAGGAGGAATTTGATACATCAATCAATCGACCAGATAATGAATTACCTATTTATGATATTATAATTGCAGGAGTAAGAAATGGTTAGAAATGAAAAAGTAATTATTTTTAATGGCCCAAAAGCAGCATTTGATAGGTATATTTCTGAATATTATAAGCATGATGGTAATAATTATAATTTAACTCAATTAGTAAACTTAAGTGAGTTAGAAAGACAAACTCATTTACTTAAAATTGAAGGACATGAGTCATCAGAAAAAATAGAACCATCAATAAATATTGATTTATTATATATTTCTAATAATGAGTATTTTGGGGTTACAGAAGCCGTAATTAATAATTTTGTAAATTATATAGCAAAATATAATATAACTAAAATGATCATTCAAAATCCTCCTATTGAAATAATAAATGATTTAAAAAGGCAATTTAATAGCAAAGATATTCATATTCATAATTTCAAATATAAGAATATAAATTTACGATTAATTAAAACATTTAAAAAACAAGCACCTTCAGTTATTCTAGGTCAAGAAAAAGCATTAACAAAAGTTTCGCAAGCATTATTAATTCAAAAAAAATTAAATTATGAAAATAAACCTATAGTTATTATGTTATATGGACCAAGTGGTGTTGGTAAAACAGAAACAGGTCACTTAATTACGAAATTACTAGGAGAAAAAATGTTTTATTGCCAATTTTCAATGTTTCAATCAAATTCTCACTATAATTACTTATATGGTGATACAGTACAATTGCCTTCTTTAGCTAAAGATTTATTAAATAGAGATTCAAATATAATATTTTTAGATGAATTTGATAAGGCTAATAGTTTTGTTTATTCAGCTTTATATGAATTATTTGATACTGGTAAATTCGAAGATAAAAATTTTCATGTTGACTTAAAAAACACAGTGATAATTTGCACATCAAACTATGAAAGTCAAGAGAAAATATTAGAGCATTTAGGTGCACCAATGTTTTTTAGAATAAATTGTTTTATTAAATATGAGGATTTGTCCAATGAAGTTAAAATAAAATTAATAGAAAAAAATTATTCTAAATTATTACAACAATTATCAAAATCAGAGCAAAAAATAATAAGTGAATCAAAAATAAAAGATAAATATATACAATTAGCAAATAAATTTAGTAATGCTAGGCAAATAGAAAATTTTTTGCGAAATGAAATTGCACGAAAACTGATAGAAACCATTGAATAAATAATAATATTTAATTATAATATATTTAGATTTAGTAAACGGAATGTGGACAATGTCCACAATTTGTTCACAAAATAATAATCTTTATAATATTATTAATACAATAAATACTATAAATATAAAAAGCAACTTGACATTATATTACAAAGTGAACACATAGTATTATAAGTATTATAAATACCCATAATCCTTTAATCAAGATAAAATGTGGCTCAGGTAAGAAGTACAAACAGTGCTGTGGAAAAAATGCGTAAAGTCTTATTTTATAAGGAATTGCGAGATTTTAGGTAATCCACAAAAATAGTTCAAAACGGCACTTTGTCTACATCAAATCAATGATGTAGATAACTAAAAACTTTATTTTACAAAGTTAAATATGAATAATAAGATTGTCTACGTAATAAAATGTAGACAATTTTTTTGCTATATAAAATAAAACAATTTACTTAAAAGGTAAATTAAAATGTTGATATTGTTAAAAAGTATGATATAATTTAATTAACCAATTACGTTAATCAAAGAAAGGAGAATAGATGGAATTAACGTACAAAACTGATAAACTTCAAAAATTATGTGAAGATGCAAATTATAATAAAGAATTGGTTAAAAAGTATGGTGTTGAGGTAGCAAAGAAGTTACCAAAGAGAATCAAAGAACTAAAAGCATTTAACTCTTTAAATGATGTTCCTACTTCTCTTCCTTATAGAAGACATAAATTAAGTGGAGATTTGAAGGAGCGCTTTGCTGTTAATATTACTGGACAATACAGATTAATTTTTAGACAAAAAGAGAATAATATAATAATAGAAGATTTAAGAAAAATAAAAGAGATAGAGATAATGGAGGTGTCTAAGCATTATGAGTAAATTAAATAGATTTGAAGAATATGTAATAGCACCGGGGGAGACAATTTTGGAGTTGTTAGAAGTTAATGGTATGAGCCAGTTAGATCTTGCTGATAAGACTGGAATTAACAAAAAAACGATTAATGAAATAATAAAAGGGAAAGCACCTATAACAATTGCAACTGCTTTAAAATTAGAATATGTATTTAATATTCCAGCTAGTTTTTGGAATAATTTAGAAAGTGGTTATAGAGAAGCTTTAGAAAGAAAAAAAGATATGGAATCTATAAAGGATGATGAAAAATATTTAGATAATATTCCATATGCTGAAATGGCAAAACGTAATTGGGATTGGATTGAAAAGACAAGAGATTCATTTGAAAAAGTAATAAATTTAAGAAAGTTTTTTTCTGTTGCTTCTCTTTCTTTTGATACCGAATTAAAAAGAAAGCTGGCATTCAGAAAAAGTAATAATGAAAACTTTTCGTTTGAATCTTTATACTGTTGGTTGAGATATGGTGAAATACAATCTAATAAAAATGAATTTTCAAAATTTAATATTAATATTTTAAAAGAAAATACAAAAAAAATCAGAAAATTAGCAAATAAATCTTTTTTTGAACGATATGAAGAAATAAAGCAATTATTAGCTGAATGCGGTGTTTCATTAGTTTTTGAACCACATTTACCACATACTTATGTAAATGGTGTGTCATATAAAATTACTTGCGACAAGGCAATTATAATGATAAGCGATAGAGGAAAAAAAGATGATATATTATGGGTTACTTTATTTCATGAAATAGCTCATCTCATAAAACATAGTAAAAAAGAAGTTTTTATAGATTTAGAAAATGATGAAAAAAATGATATTGAAAATGAAGCTGACGAATTTGCTAGAAATATTCTAATTCCAGATGATATATATAATAATTTTATTAAACAGAATTATTCATATACAGAATCAATAATTAAAAAGTTTTCATTAGAGAATAATATTACTACTGGTATAGTTGTTGGCAGATTACAAAAAGATGGAAAAATAGGTTGGAATGAATTTAGTAATTTGATTACTAGATTTTAAAAGTAAAAAAGTATAGTAGTTGAAATTAGATTCGGAAAATCGATGATTAGTGATGCACAAACGATAAAAAAATGGCTGAGCGAGAAGAACCGGGAAGTTATAATGAAATATTTATATAATGATATTAGATATCAATTCCAATAGAAGAAATAATTTCAATAAAGGAAATAGCATTAAGTAAATTACAACAAAATTTTTCGAATTATATCGCTCCTCAGTCATACTATATTTCAGACAAAAAGCCAGAATTATTATCATTTTTAAAATTAAGATAAACAAAAATAATTAAAATCCTTGAAAACAGAACAAACGATCAACATTCTTTCGTTAGCACTCTCGTATTGACATTGCTAATATAAAGTGCTAAACTTAAAAAGAAGGTGATGGAAAATTGAAGAAAAAAGAATTTAAAACAGAATCTAAAAAATTAATGGATTTAATGATTAATTCTATTTATACAAATAAAGAAATCTTTTTAAGAGAAATTATTTCAAATGCAAGTGATGCGATTGATAAGCTGCATTATATGTCTTTAACAGATAAGAAAATCAAAGTAAATAAAAAAGATTTTGAGATTTTCTTGAGTGTTGATAAAGATAAAAGAACATTAACCATTAAAGACAATGGTATCGGAATGAGTAAAGAAGAATTAGAAACAAATCTTGGTACTATTGCTAAATCAGGTTCTGAAGAATTTAAAACAGAAAATGAACATAAGAAAAACATTGACATTATAGGTCAATTTGGTGTTGGTTTTTATTCTGCATTTATGGTTGCTGAAAAAGTAGAAGTTATCAGTAAAAAATACGGAAGTGATGAAGCAAATAAATGGGAATCAAGTGGTATTGACGGATATACTATTTCTCCTGCTGACAAAGATTCTTTTGGAACAGAGGTTATTTTAACAATTAAACCAGATAGTGAAGAAGAAAACTATTCTAAATATTTAGAGACCTATGAAATTGAATCTTTAGTTCGTAAATACAGCGATTATATAACTTATCCTATAAAAATGGAAGTAAGTCATACTCATTTAAAAGATAAGAAAAATGAATCAGATGAAGACGAATACGAAACCGTTACAGAAATTGAAGTGATTAACTCACTCACACCAATTTGGCGAAGAGAAAAGAAAAATGTAAGTGATGAAGATTACAATACATTTTATAAAGATAAATTTAATGACTATGAAACGCCTTTAAGACATATGCATATTAAAGCTGAAGGAACATTTGAATATACTGCTTTACTATATATTCCAAGTCATGCACCATATGATTATTATTCAAAAGAATATGAAAAAGGATTACAACTTTATTCAAATGGTGTTCTTATCATGGAAAAATGTGCTGATTTACTACCAGACTACTTTAGCTTTGTAAAAGGTGTCGTTGATAGTCCAGATTTAACATTAAATATTTCAAGAGAAACACTACAACAAAATCGTGTTTTAAAAACAATCGCGAATTCCATTGAAAATAAAATCAAAAAAGAATTAGAAACAATGTTAGAAGAAAAGAAAGAAGATTATGAAAAATTCTTCAAGGATTTTGGACTTCAGTTAAAATATGGAATTTATAACGATTTTGGAATGCATAAAGACAAATTACAAGATTTATTGATTTACACTTCTTCAATTGATGAAAAAACAACAACTTTAAAAGAATACGTAAATCGTATGAAAGAAGACCAAAAAAATATATATTATGCCTGTGGAGAAACAATAGATAAAATCAAAATGCTTCCACAAGTAGAGTCTGCTAAGGAAAAAGGATATGAGGTACTTTATTGTACAGATCAAGTCGACGAATTTGTTTTCATGACTTTAAGAAATTACTTAGAGAAAAATTTTGTTAATGTATGTGGTGAGAACACAGATTTTGATACAGAAGAAGAAAAAGAAGAGTTGAAAAAAGCAAATGAAGAAGCAAAAGAAATGTTTGATATTATGAAAGAATCTATTCCAGAAGTAACAGAAATACGTTTCACAAACAAATTAAAAGAACATCCGGTATGTTTAAGTAGTAAAGGCGAAATTTCTGTAGAAATGGAAAAAACATTAAGTAATATGCCACTTAATAATGGACTTAAAGCTTCTAAAGTCTTAGAGATTAATCAAAATCATGAAATTGCAAAAACTCTAAAAAAACTAGGTAAGAAAAATAAAGAAGAATTACAAGATTATGCAAAAGTTTTATATGCAGAAGCTAGAATGATAGAAGGCTTACCAGTAGAAAATCCAACAGAAATTGCTTCATTAGTATGTAAATTTATGGCAAAATAGTTAAGGAAAAAACTTAACTATTTTTCTTTGTGAAAAAATAAATAATAGCATAACTTTTAAACTTATTATATAATCAATGATGAAAAGGTGAAAAAATATGTTTAAAGTAGCTAAAAGTATTCAAGTTTTAAAAGAAAAAGCAATTGTTCAAGTTGTTGAAGCAAAAATTGGACATTTTGACACAGAAAAAAAGAAAACAATTTATAAAAAACAAAAAGAATTAGAAATAACTGTTACAGGTTTTATTAATAATGAAGAAAATTACATTCATTTTATCTTAAACAAACCTCTTGAAGAGATACTTGCTATAAAAAACTTTCAAAAAATAGATATTAAAAAGAATGAAATTATAGATAATTACTTAGTAAATGATGGGAAAATGTCCGTAGTTGAAATTGAAAATTTAGAGATTTTACGGTTTAGTAAATCCTTTATAATTTCATTTGATTATAAAACGTTTGAACAAGATTTTTTTGGATTAGCTGAAATAGAAGTTGAAATAAATACACTTACTGAAACTTTCAAAAGTATCTAGAACGATTAAATTTTTTTGTTTAAATCATTTAGCATACGTATGTGCACCTTGTATACTGGATAAAAATGCAACTGTTAAGAAAATTTTAAAAGTTCAAAAGGAAAGAAGTAGAGAGGTAAAAAAAGTATAGAACATTATAATTTAGATGCGATTATTGCTGTAGGCTATCGTATAAATTCTAAAAAACAACAGAGTTTAGAATTTTGAAAATATAAAAAAAATGAAGAAGTAAAGGAAATAAAAATTTAAGGTAGAAAGAGAGTAAGAAATGGTAAAAGAAATATATATTGAAGATATTAAAAATTTATTTTTGAAAAGAGAAAAAGACACAAATAAAGGAGATTTTGGAAAAGTTGGTATCTTAGGAGGTTCAATAAATTATAGTGGAGCTATAAAGCTTGCTACAATGAGCCTAGCTAGTCTACGGAGTGGTTGTGGTTTAGTAAAAGTAATTATTCCTGATGAAATAGTTTCTTTACTTTCTCCAGTTTTACTAGAACAAACTCTTTTTCCATATAAAAATTTAGAAGATATAAAGAAATCAATAAAAAATGTAGACAGTTTAGCCATAGGTATGGGTTGGGGAAGCAATGAAAATCATTTACCAATTTTAAAAGATATTTTAGAAAATTTTCAAGGAAATTTGGTAATTGATGCGGACGGTTTAAATACGTTAGTAAATCATGTAGAAATTTTAAGAACAAGTCAAGCAAATATTGTTTTGACACCTCATTTAAAAGAATTTTCAAGATTAACAAGTCTTTCGATAGAAGAAATAGAAAAAAATAAAATGGAGATTGCAAAATCATTTGCAAAAGAAAATCACGTTATTCTTTTGCTAAAAGGTAGTACAACTATTGTGACAAATGGAATTGATGTATATTTAATAAATTATGGAACACCAGGAATGGCAACAAGTGGTAGTGGAGATGTACTATCGGGAATACTTGCAGGTTTACTAGGATATTTAGACTATAATCTTTTATCTGTTAGTGCAGGTGCTATAGTAAATGGACTTGCAGGTGAATTAGCAGAAGAAAAGAATACCGATATAAGTATGATTGCTAGTGATACAATAAAATGTATACCAGCAGCTATAAAAAAAATAAGAAATGATTTCTAACATAAAAAAGAAGGTAAAAAAATATTGTGAAAAACGAAAAATATAGTACAATAAAATTCAAATTTTAGAATTTAAATGATTCTTTTTTTTGCTTAAAAAATTATCAAAGAAAGAGGTGACAAAATGAAAATAATTTCATGGAATGTAGCCGGAATTCGTGCATGTATAAAAAAGGGTTTTATTGATTTTTTTAATGAAATAAATGCGGACATTTTTTGTGTTCAAGAAGTAAAAGCCTTAAAAGAACAAATAGAATTTCTTCCTGATGGATATGAATTATATGCTTATCCAGCTGTTCGTAAAGGTTACTCAGGGACACTTATTTATACAAAAATAAAACCGATATCAGTAACCTATGGAATTGG
>CALVXT010000058.1 GCA_944371545.1 uncultured Bacilli bacterium
TAGTATAGCAGCTAATGAGAATGCAAGTATGTTTGATGTATTAAGTAGTCCTAAAGAGTTAGAGTTTAAGAATTTGGTTCTTGAGTTACAAAAATCAAGTGAATCTTTATCTTTAACTGAATTGGTGGATGAAGTTTTAGAAAAATCTGGAATGAAGAAAGAGCTTGAGATGGATACTTCTTTGGAAAGTGAACTTCGATTGGATAACTTAATGGAATTTCGAAGTATTACGAAAACTTATGAAGATACAACAGGAAGTGTTGATTTAGGAGATTTCTTAGAAGAAATTAGTTTAGTCGCGGATATATCTGAGCATAAAAATAGTGATGATGTGGTAACTTTAATGACTATGCATAGTGCTAAAGGTCTTGAATTTCCTATTGTTTTTTTAGTCGGTATGGAAGAAGGATTGTTTCCACATCAAAATAGTTTTAATGAAGAAGATGGAATTGAAGAAGAACGTCGTCTTTGCTATGTTGCAATTACACGAGCAAAAGAACGATTATATTTATCTAATGCAAAATCTAGAATGATGTATGGTCAGACGAACCGCAATATGCCGAGTCGTTTCATTGAGGAAATTGACGATCAATTATTGGAGAAAGATTTTCCAGAAATTCAAGAAAAAGTTATTCATAAAGAGGAAATGTATACTGATGAAGACGTTTCTTACAATATTGGTGACGTTGTTATGCATACGATTTATGGTCGAGGTGTTGTTGTTGGTGTTGATAAGTCTTTGGTAACCATTGCTTTCTCTAAACAGTATGGGATCCGTAAACTTATGAAAAATCATAAGAGTATAAGAAAGGTTTAATATGAAAGAAAATACACAAATTGTAACACGAATGCAATTAAGTAGGAAATCCCAAAAAAATATTTTTCAAATTTCTCAACTTTTATCTTCTGATTTTTCCGGAAAAATTGTTTTTGAAAAAGCAAAAGATAAATGGCAATTAAATTTTTGGACAGAAGATTCGTTGATTTTTACTGTTATTTCTAAAGAAATGGAAGATTGTTTATATATTTTGAAAGAATGGTTAATTAAAATAAATGATTCTAAACTTCTTTCATCAAAAATTGTTCATGTTGATAATCGTTATTTCTTTAAAGCTCAAACTATTTATCAAACTTTTGATTATGAAAATGTAAGTTTAGATAATATTTTTAAAAAATTTCATTTTGATAAAAGACAAAATGAATTAGTTTGTCCTTCAATTTCATGTTTGCAAACTCCTGGGGAAGTTACTCCGATAAAGATTATGGCTTTAGAAGAAAGTATCTTAGCTGGAGATTTAGATTTTGTAATGAAATTTAGTGATCAAAAAAGTCAATCTTTTTTGAATTGTGTAGATACATCGAGGTTATATTTAATTGATTTTCCTTTGTTTGAAAATTTTTCTGATATACTTCTTGCTTCTTTTTTATTTAACCATTCTGTTTTTTCTTTAAGAGTTCGTGTTACTGATAATGTTTTATATGAAGCTTGTTTAGAAGATGAAAGCGGAAATACATTGCTCAGAACGCGATATTCTTCTATTATGGGAGCAATAATGGCACTTAATCATGAAATCAAAAAATATATTATTCGAGGAAATTTTATTTTAAAAAAAGTAAAGAATTAATTGAAAGGAAAGATAATTATGAAACATTTAACACTTGTAGTTATGGCAGCTGGTATGGGAAGTCGATTTGGAGGTCTTAAACAAATTACTCCGGTAGATCAGGATGGTAATTTTTTAATTGATTATTCTGTTTATGATGCGATACGAGCTGGTTTTGAAAGAGTTGTATTTATTATTAAGAAAGAAAATCTAGAAGATTTTAAACAAACAATTGGGAAGAGATTAGAGGATAAAATAGAAGTTTGTTATTCTTTTCAAGAAATGAAAAATGTGCCTTCTTTTGTAAAAATTCCTGAAGATCGGGTAAAACCTTGGGGGACTGTTCACGCTATTTTAAGTGCTAAAGATGCAATACTTGATTCTTTTGCGGTTATAAATGCAGATGATTTTTATGGTTCTGATTCTTATAAAATAATTGCAGATTATTTAAAAACTTCTGATTCTTCTAATGAACATATCTCTATTCCTTATCCATTTTGTAATGTTTCAAGTCCTTATGGTTTTGTTAAACGTGGTGTTTTGTTTTTTGAACAAAATAAAGTTCAAAAAATTTTAGAGTGTAATGTTGGATATCAAGATGGTAAAGTTTTAGCAAAACCATTAGATGGAAGTGAGCCTTTTTTTATCGAAGAAGATCATCCTGTTTCAATGAATATTTTTGGATTTAAAAAGAGTATTTTGCCAAAGTTGGAAGAGTATTTTGTTACTTTTATGAAAAAAAATCAAGAAAATTTGGAATCTGCAGAAGCTTTATTACCAATTTTCTTAGAAGAATATTTAGAAAAAAATGAATTTGAATTAATTTATCAGACAAGTAAAGGCACTTGGCTTGGAATGACTTATAAGGAAGATTTGGAGGAAGTAAAAAAGAAAATTAATGAATTAAAGATGAATGGGGAATATCCAGATCATCTTTGGCAAGAATATCATTGAGAGGTGTTTTTATGCTTGAAGAAAAAAGGCGAAGAGTTAAAGAATTAACGGAAATTTTGGAAAAAGCTAATTATGAGTATTATGTATTAGCTAATCCAACTTTAACTGATCAAGAATTTGATAAATATATGAGAGAACTTGAGGAACTTGAAAATGAATATCCAGAATTAGCTAGTCCAACTTCGCCAACAAAAAGAGTTGGAGGAGAGGTTATTGATAAGTTTCAAAAAATTCGTCATAGTATCCCCATGCTTTCTTTACCTGATGTTTTTAATGAAGATGAGATTCGAGAATTTGATGAGAGAATACGGAAAGCTGGTTTTGAGCCGGAATATGTGTGTGAATTAAAAATTGATGGATTAAGTGGTTCTTTTCATTACGAAGATGGTGAGCTTGTTACAGGCGCTACTAGAGGAGATGGAGTTGTCGGGGAAGATATTACGCACAATGTTAAGACGATTCGCAGTATTCCACTTCGTTTGAAGGAAGATATTGATATTGAAGTTCGTGGCGAGATTTATATGCCAAGGAAAGTTCTCTCTAAATTAAATCAAGAACGAGCAGAACTGGATTTACCTTTATTTCAAAATTGTCGGAATGCCGCGGCAGGTTCTATTAGACAGTTAGATTCTAAAATCGCTGCTGGAAGAGGTCTTGATACGTGGATTTATCATTTGCCTAATCCAGAAGACTATGGAATTAAAACGCATTATGAAGCTTTAGAATTTATGAAGAATTTGGGATTTAAAGTAAATCCGGCTAATCGATTAGTTAAAGATATTGACGGAATTTTAAAGTTTATTGATGAATATGCGGAGAAAAGAAGTAGCCTTACTTATGATATTGACGGGGTTGTTATTAAAGTCAATGATTTGGCAATGCAAGATGCTTTAGGTTTTACTTCTAAACATCCAAGATGGGCTATTGCTTATAAGTTTCCTGCTGAAGAAGTTTTAACTAAATTAACGGATATTATTTTCACTGTTGGAAGAACAGGAAGAATTACACCAAATGCTGTGTTAGAACCAGTTATTGTTATGGGGTCGACGATTAAACGCGCTACTTTACATAATGAGGATTATGTTTTAGAAAAAGGTTTGAAAATTGGAGATATTGTATCCATTCGTAAAGCTGGAGATGTCATACCGGAAGTAGTTGAAGCAAAGATTGAAAGACGTACTGGAAACGAAAAAGATTTTGTTATGATTAAAAATTGTCCAATATGTGGTAGTGAACTTTCTAAAAAGAAAGGTCAAGTGGATTATTTTTGTATGAATCCAAAGTGTCCAGCAAGACATATCGAAGGACTTATTCACTTTTGCAGTCGTAAGGCAATGAATATTGATGGTTTAGGTGAAAGAATTGTTGAAGATTTCTTTAATTTAGGCTTTATTAAAGCTATTCCAGATATTTATCATTTAGAAATTCATAAGAAAGATTTGCAAGAATTAGAAGGTTATGGTAAGAAAAGTATTGAAAATTTATTAGAGGCTATTGAAACTAGTAAGAAGAATAGTTTAGAAAGACTTTTATTTGGTCTTGGCATTGAAGGAATAGGTGATAAAACGGCTCTTGTTTTGGCAAGACATTTTAAAACTTTAGATGCTTTAATGAGTCAAACAGAAGAAGATTTGAAATCTTTAAAAGATATTGGACCTATTCTTGCTCATAATATCGTTTCTTATTTTCAAAATGTGGATAACCAAGAACTTATTCACACTTTAAAGGAATTAAGACTTAATATGAATTTTTTAGGTTCAGGCGAAAAATATCATGAACTTATTACTGACAAAAGATTTGTTGTTACTGGAACGATTTCCTTCATGGGTAGAGATGAGATTGAAGGTGTAATTGAAAGCTATGGAGGACACGCGAGTGGTAGTGTATCTTCTAAAACGAATGTAGTAATTGTTGGTGAAAAACCTGGAAGTAAGGCTGATAAGGCTCAAGAATTAGGAATTGAAATTTGGGATGAAGGTAGACTTTATTCTTTGTTTGAAGAATTAGGAGAAGTATAAGCTTATGAGTGAGAAAGAGAAACAGAAGTTTTTACGTGATGTTCAAGATTTTTGGGAGAAAGATGTTGAAATAAAAAAAATTCTTATGGATTTATTGAAGGCTGAGAGTTCAATGAATGGCGTTTATCAAATGCAAAGATATGTAAATCTGTTGCGAAGAACTACAAATAGTTTGGAAGGTATATTTAAAAAAATAATTCCTTTATTAAAAGGAATTCCTAGTAATTTGATGTTGGATTTTGTTACAAAGTTTTTTGCACAAATACAAATTGAAATAGAGAGTTGTGATTGTACGGCACCTGGGATTCGTAAGTTAGTAACTACTCGTTTTTCTGATATGAAAGAATCTTTTTTAAATGTTGTTAATCAAAATTGTGTTGCATGTTATTTATGGTTTGATTTGAAGAGTATTGTGAAAGAGTGTACTTCTATTAATGAATTGTTGCATTTTTATCATGCTTATATTATAAACAATTTAGATTATACTCAAGTTTTTCCTTTAATTTCTAAGAAAAATAATGTGATACTTTGTGGAAATTCAAATTCTTTTTCTGAACAGATTTTTAATAAATTTCCAGATGACATTGATAGTTCTTATGTGGACATTTTTTCTTGTACACCAGAATTGGTTTTTATGATTGTTCGTGATTATGGTCATGCAACTTCATTAAAAATCTCTCAAGTCGACAATGGAATTGATATTGAATATTTTATTCCTAAAGCTATTAATTTTGATAAGATAGCTAAATTGCCTGGTATTAGCAGAATGAATGCATCTACTCAGCTTGGCTGGGCGACAGGTTTTTTTCACGGAGAAGTAGATGATCTTGGAAATTTTATTAGAAAAATTCCTACGAATATGGATTATGAAATAAAGTATTAATATGATGAAGGAAGGAATTTGATATGGTTAGTTTTGCTATTTATTTAGCTGTTGGAAAAGTGTATTCTAAATATCATACAATTCTTGATGAAAGGGGATTTGTAAGAGGAATTATTGCACCGGATTTAGTGGATAATAAAGATCAATCTCATTATACCTTAAAGAGCCGTGGAAATTCTTTGGAAAAGTCATCTAAAGAGTAAGGTAAATTTAAGAAAATTTTTAGAAGAAAATAAAGTGGATTCTGATTATGAACCAGGAGTATTTTTGCATTTATTAACGGATTATGAATTTTTTACAAATTTTTTTGACAAGAATTATATTCGAAATGTTTCTTATGATGATTTTTGTAAAGATTTATATTATAGTTATGATCAGACAAATGAATATTTAGAAAAAAAATATTATTTGAATTATTATGATTTTGAAGTTTTTTTAAAACAAAATATAAAAAAGGATAATCAAGAAAAAGAAATGAAATTAAAAAAAACTTTTGCAAATATTTTACCTTTAGAAAAGCTTGATTTATTTATTGAATGAATAGGTAAAGTTAATTTAACTCAATTAAAAGATGATATTATAAAAAAGAATAACTTGTGAAAAGCTATTCTTTTTTAATCTTCGAAACGTGCATCTACATAATAGATAGGTCGTCCTTCTTTAAAGTATTGTTTTTCATAATTGGTCATAATATTTGGAATTGGGTTTTCATCATGATGTAGGTCTAGGCTTACTCTTTTAAAAGTATACCAATAATTAGATAATGTTTCTAGAGAATATGCAAAGAAACCTTTATTATCGGTTTTTAAAATAATATGTTTTTGCTTTTTAAAAATTTTATCATATTTTTTAAGAAAACTTACATGAGTAAATCTTTTCTTTTCATCAATTTTTTTAGGCCAAGGATCACAAAATGTTAAATAAATTGTGTCTATTTCTTTTTGAAAAACATTATCTACTTCCTCAGCATTGCAATTGATTAGTTTTAAATTTGGAAGATTTTTGTTTGTTAAGTTTTCTACAGCTCTTACCATTTGAGAATCAATTGCTTCTAATCCGATAAAGTTTATATTTGGATAACTCTTAGCCATATCAATAATGAAATCTCCTCTTCCCATACCTAATTCTAAATAAATTGGATTTTTGTTTTTAAAGAGTGTTTGCCATTTTCCTTTGTAATTTTTGGGATCATTAACTACATAGGGACAGCTTTTTACAATTTTATCTGCATTTTTAATTTTGATATATTCCATAGTTTTTCTCCTCGTTTCTTTTTTTATTATATCATAAGCTTTCTTTATTTGAAAGTTACAGTTCAGATAGAAAAGACGAAATAAAAGTCGCATCTATCTTTTTTATTACTATTTTACTAAAATAAACAAAAAAAGAATAGGCTATTTATTTCAATAAAATTTCGCTATAATAAAACAAAAGAAGGTATGAATATGACATCAAAAGGATATGTAAATGATTTCTATAGGCAATTTGAAGAATTAAATAAAAAATTAGACAAAGCAAATAATACTATCTTTAGTATGTCATTAACAATTTCAGAATTAAGCGAAAATAATAAGAATCTTGCGAAAGAACTAGAAAAAGCAAATCAAAAAGTTCAAGAATTATTACTTGAAATAGAAAAATTAAAAAACAACAACGATAAAGATAGTACGAATTCCTCTAAGCCATCTAGTACGAACGGATACAAAAAAGTTATCACGAATAATCGAGAAAAATCCGGAAAAGCCCCCGGTGGACAAATTGGACATAAAGGAGAAACTTTAACAAAAGAAAAAATTGATAAGATGATTGAGAATCGAGAAATAGATGAAATTATCACGTTGGAAGAAAATAAAACGAAACGAACAGAAAAGAATATCCCGATTATCACTTATGAAATTGATATCCAAATCAAAAAGATTTTAATCAAACATGTTTACTATCCTAATGAACCTCAAAATATTTCATCTAGTCCAGTCGTATATGGTGAAACTATGAAAGCGTTATGTGCCTTAATGTATATGAAAGGTTCTTCTTTTGATACCATAAAATCATGTTTGAATGAAATTACAAATCATCAATTCAACCCATCAAAAGGAACAATATATAATTGGATTCATAATCTATCAGAAAAACTATCTGAGAAAGAATATGAGACCATCAAAAAAGAATTATTAAAAAGTTTAGTGCTACACGTTGATGAAACTCCTATAAAAATGAATGGTGAGCAATACTATATTCATAATATCTCTAATAATCAATATACATTGCAATATCTTTATCCAAAAAGAGGAGAAAAAGCAATCAAAGACTTTGGTCTATTAAAAGACTTTCATGGCATCTTAGTTCATGACCATTTTAGAATGTATTACAATTACGGAGCTGGAAATGCAGAATGTAATGTTCACGCCTTAAGATATTTAAAAGGAGTTACTGATTTCACAAGTCATCAATGGGCCAAAAAGCTTTCTAATCTACTAATAGAAATGAAAGCAAGGAAAGAAGAATTGCTAGAAG
>CALVXT010000059.1 GCA_944371545.1 uncultured Bacilli bacterium
TTTACAAAAAGTAAAGTTTATTTCTTTCGTATCTATTCTACTGATTTACCTGTTGGTGAAAAGTATGAAAGACAACATAAAGTATCCCAGTATAACATTTGTTTAAAAAGTTCTTTATCTTTTACTAAGAAACTAAAAACTGAATATTTATTAAAAGAAAGAGAAAAGAACATTATAGTTGCCGAAGACTTAAAAGGATACATTTATAATCTTGACAAACTAGATGAGGTTGCTTATAATGTGGGTGAAAGTAATTTGTTAAACAGAATCTTTAAAATCATTAAAGCAACAACAGATGAAGAAAGAATGACCATTGCAGAAGGGAGTGAAATTTTAATGGATATAGTTACTCAAATACGAAAATTTCTTTATGACGAAGAAACAAAAGAAATGAAAAACATTCAAGACAAATGGAAGTATGAGGCACGTAAAGAAGGACGTACCGAAGGTTTGGCTGAAGGCATTGAACAAGGCATTGAAACAAGGCCAACTAAACATTTTATATAATATGATCCAAGAGCATGAAAAACCCGAAAAAATTGCTAAATACACAGGCTATTCTGTTAATAAAATAAAAGAAATTCAAAAAGAGTTATCTGCAAAAATGTAAAAGATAACTCTTTTATATTATTTGATCTACTAAAATTACATCTGTTCCTATTTTTTTTATTTGATTTATTGTAATGTTAAACTCTCCGTTAGATTTCCAAAATCTCCAAAATTTATGATCCATAACTACAAAGAATTCAATTGTTCCTTTTTCATTAATCTCAGCATCTATAATACGCCCCAAACGCTTGCCATTTTCCATATTAATTATATCTTTTCTTTGTAACTCAGATAAATTCATTTTCATCACCCATACTATTTTATGTTTTTATAAAATAAAAAAAGACAAATACTATTTTTAAAGTTCTTTGTCTACTATTTTTTTTAAACCCTTATAAGGAAGATAAGCACAGGCTTTCCGGTTTCCTTGTTTTACTATATCTTTAAATACAACTGCTTCATGTAGTTCTTCTTCATTATAAGTTTTTTCATTAATCATATTTTCAAAGTTTTCTATAATTTTTTTTATTTCTGATATTTTTTTGTTTATACAATTTTCTAGGAGGATTGAACAAGAAGAAGTGGCAATTGCGCATGCTTCTCCAGAAAAGCTTGCGTCAACAATGCGATCTTTTTCGAGTTTTATGAATATATCTAAATGATCAATACATGAATCACTTTTTGTTGTAATTTTTTGATAACTTTCATTTGTTTTTCCGAGGCTTTTTTTATAGGGAGAAGAAATGTAGTGTTTCATGATAATCTCTCTGCTTTCCATTAGAGCATCTCCTCCATTATTTTTTCTTTATTACTTAGTAGTTCTACTAAATTATCTATATCACTCTCTGTATTATAAAAGTACAAGCTTACACGCAAGCTATTTTGAACTCCGGTTTCTTGATTCAAAATCTTTGCACAGTGATTTCCTGCTCGAACACAAATTTTATATTTATTTAAATAATATGCAACATCTTGGCTAAATACATCATTAACATTAAAAGAAATTATACCGCTGTCTGATTCGATATTTAAAATATCTAAATGAGGCAAACAGATCAATTTGTTTATTGCATATTTACGAAGTCTTTTTTCGTAATCCTCAATGCGATCCATTCCTATACTTTCTAAATATGATATTGCTTTTCCTAAGCCAATTGCACCTGCTATATTTGGCGTACCAGCTTCTAAACGGGTAGGCAAATCTTTTAAATATACTTCAGTTGGACTATCAAAGGACTCGTTCATTCCCCCACCTAAGTTTTGGGGCTCCATTTCTTCTAAAAGTTCTTTTTTTCCATATAGAATGCCTATACCTGTTGGCCCACACATTTTATGGCCTGAAAAAGCTAAAAAATCGACGTCTAAATCTTGAACATCTGTTTTACGATGCGGCACGGATTGTGCTCCATCCATAACAACGAATATATTATTTTCATGAGCAAGCTTACAAATTTCCTTTATAGGTCTTTCATCACCAATAACGTTTGTTATACTTGCTAGAGAAATTACTTTTGTATTTGGGGTGATGGATTTTTTTACATTCTCTAAAGTTACATAATGGTTATTATCTAAAGGAATATATTTTACTATAGCTCCTTTTTCCGTTACTAATCGAAACCACGGTAAAACATTCGAAGCATGTTCACTTTGAGTGATTAATATTTCATCATTTGGTTCTATAAATTTTCCAAAAAATCCTGTTGCAATCATATTTAAAGATTCTGTTGTTCCGCTTGTAAAAACCACTTCTTCTTTAAAACGGGCATTTATAAATTTTCGAACAATTTCACGAGACACTTCATATTCTTGATCTACTTTAAAAGAAATATCGTAATCTCCGCGATGAGCATTAGCAGAATATTTTGTATAATACTCAGTAATTTTATCGATAACGCATTGTGGCTTTAAAGTTGTAGCTCCGTTATCTAAATAAATCAGATCTTCTTTTAACATTGGAAAGTCATTTATATTCATTTTTTCACTCCTTTCTGGTTTAATTTTTTTCCTGTGCTTACTATAATGTATTCATTTTTTTCTTTTTAGCATATAATATTAACCCAAAAAGAAAACATCAAGGTTATTTTAACACAAGATGTTCACTTTTTAAAGTTTATTAAAAATACTTTTTTATATAGACAAAATAAATGGATTTTCTTTCGAACCTATTCCGGAGGCGATTTTAATTTCAGCATCAAGATAAACTGAAGGATAGGGTAATCCTACCATTCCTATTCTAATTTTTTTTAAAGAAAAAATGGAGAAAGGTTCAGTTCATGGTGTTAGGATTACGCGGAAGCTGTATCCGGAAAATGTGTAAGTCCCCATAAATGAAAATATATCAGCATGATATCCGCTATTATAAGAATAACCTCTATGTCCAATAGGATAAGTAGTACTAAAATACTGATTTAAACCTGCGTTGTGCCAAGAATTAACTTTAATGTTATTTGATATATCCATAGGTCCCATTTCTCCTGTGGCATCTCCTAAAATTCTCCTGCTAAAACTTACATTATCTCGAACATTACTGAATTGATATAAATCATAATATTTTTTATCAGGTAAATCTATTCCAGTAGTGTTTATACTCCCATCACCTAGGGTTCCTTTAAATCCACTTTGTCTACTATTATCAAGCCCAACAGTTACACTGCCGTCATTATATTCCATAAAAGACATTGTTACTGAATAGTGACCAGCCATATCAAAAATACCTGTGACATTTCCTGTAGTACTTGCTAACACACTATTTGGATATGCTGTGTTACAAGTACCATCATTACAATATCTGTTACATTCTTCATTTGTTCCTGTATATCCACAGGTTGGTTCATTATTTGCTGCATACCCTGTAATTGAATTAATATGATTATTGACTCTTATTTTATCTTGAATACCATAGGCACTATAAGATAAATAAGCTACTGCTCCCCATTCTGTATTCTTCATCATATGACTATCTAAATCTCTTTGATAATTATAACTATTTAAATGTTTTACATAATTTCCTAAATTCCATATAAATTGATTTGGTTTTATGCTAATATTTTCTGGATTATAAATATCCTCATTAGTATTTTGATAAGTTGTTGAAAACTTACCTACCCAAAATCCTGTTGACGGAATACTTAGAAATGCAGGATGTGTCATATAATCTCCAATTGTACAATTTCCTGTAGCTCCACTTTCCATTGGTGTTGTACATTCACCACTCACATCATCACTTGTATTATAATCCCCAAAAATGATTGGTATTTCATGAACTTTCGAACTATCTATACTTGTTAAACTATCATAGTTTCCTAAATCCCATAATTGATATCTGTATTTTGGAATCCATACAAAATAACTTTCTATTTTCTCTTCTGGTATAACTTCTCCATCTTCATAGGATTCATTTTCATCAAATAATATAACTGCATTTGCCCAGTTCTTTTTTTCATAACTATACCACTCATTTGCAAGTGAAGCTTTTCTTACTACTCCATCATTATCTATCGTTACTGGTATTAATGGCTCTCCTAATACTGGATCTGTTCCATTTAAGATACTTTCTTTATACTCACTACCAAAATGAAGTTCACATCTTGTTTTATACTCACTCATATTTTTTATGACTGGACTCCATGTATTTGTATCAAACTGTATAATTGCATTATTTGTACATGTGCTTTTTTCTAAATCTAAATAATACCCACTATCTTTACTTGGAATTGTATTTGTTTCTTCATCATTTATATATATTGCTAATTCTATTTCTTCAGAAGTATACTTTTTTATTTTATTTTCTTTTGGAAGTGAAATGACTAAAACTACTACTAAACATATAAAAATCAAAAAAGTTAAAACATGTTTTTTCATCGTTAATTCACCTCAGTTCTAGTATGGTTTATTTTATCTTTTTATAATCATGACATATCATGTCCTCATTATATCATCTTTATCTTTTTTCTTAAACCATAAAAAAAAATTACCATAGTTTCCTATGATAATTTTATCATGATACCCCCCCCCCCGCGTCAATTTACATGTTTTTGACACAGGTTAATTAAATTTATAAATTTTACGAGCAATTCGATATCCCACTACAGCGATATTTCTAGGTAAACAGGTTGCTCCTGATAAAGATAAGCGACAAGTTTTGTAAAGTTTTCTGTTTTTTTCTTTTAAATATTTCCATAACTCTTTTCTTTTATGTTGATTTTCATCTGTATTTGAAACTTGTAAAAGAATAGAAGATACACTCATCATAATATCAATATAGTGAATCAAATATTTTGCACAGTTTTTGTTGGATTCCCAATAATCGTATGGATTAAAAAAGTCAATCATTGTTTTTGTTATAAAAATTTGCTGATCTATTCTTTTAATCATGACTTGTTCGTTTACTGACTGATCACTTCTACCTATAAAATAACGATAGAAATCCACATTTAAGTAGTACATATTTTTAATAAACGGTAATGGATAATAAACAAAAATGTTGTCTACATAAAAGGTTTTTTCTGGAAGTTTAAGATTAATTTTTTTCAAAAATTTTGTTCGATAAATTACTGAATGCATAAGTAAGTAAGCATCTTTTTTAAATTTTCCGACTTCATCCCAAGTAAAAATTTTATTTTCTGGTAAAGTTTTCGTATAACGAATAACTTTTTGTTCTCCTTCTTTCTCATAAACATAGTTTACAACAAACATATCTATTTCTTTTTTTTCTTTATGAAATTTTTTGATAGTTTCTAAAACTTTTCTTAAAGCATCTTCATCAACCCAGTCGTCTGAATCAACCACTTTATAATAAAGTCCTGTTGCTAATTCTAGTCCCTTATTTACTCCTGATCCATGGCCCCCATTTTCCTTATGAACAGCTTTAATAATATTTGGATATTTTTTTTGATAATTTTCAGCAATTTTTCCAGTTTTGTCAGTACTTCCATCATCTACTAAAATGATTTCAACATCTTCTCCTCCTTTTAAAAGAGTTTCAATACAATGTTCCATATAACTTTCAGAGTTATAGCATGGAACTGCAAAAGTAATATATTTCATATAGGTCTCGCTTTCTATATCTTAATTATAATAGGAAATAATAGAACTTGCAATATTTTGTCCAATTTGTTCTAAATTTTGCGCAATCCATAAAGCATCATCGTAGTTATCGTGAAAAGCAACCTCAATCAAAGCTCCATTATTTACATAATTGTCATTTACTTCTCCTAAGCTTCCTCTGGCATATTTAATTCCTCGATTATATAAAGGATTGGTATTTCCAGGATAAATTTTATATAAATTATCGTAAATGTTTGCAGCAATGGATAATGCTGGAGAAGTTTCATCATCCACATAAATTTCTACACCGCGTGCCGTATGATTTGTAGAACCATTTGAATGAATTGCAAAATGAAAATCTGCTCCTACTGCATTGCTAAAACTATTCCAAGCGTTAATGTCTCCATAAGGGTTGTTTCGATATACTATAAATCCAGCATTTTCTAATTCTCTTCCAATGACATCTGCAAGCTTGTTCATCATTTCTTTTTCAGTTGTATATCCTGCTTTACTCACACCATAATTATCATATTGATTACTTGGGCTTAAATAGATTACAGGAGTTTTATCTCGAATTTGAAATTCATATGTATTCATAGCTGAATCATATCGATTACTACTAGCGGCATATGTTTTTAAAGTCATATTTTCATTTATTGTAATTGGACTATCATAGACCATACTTGATGTTGATGGATCTGATCCGTCAGTTGTGTAATAAATAGTTGTATCTGAGGTTCTACTTTTTAATTCAATTTGAGTTCCTGCTTTAATAAAACTTGGATTATGCGAGACATAGACTGGATTTGTTGTTTCAATTTTACTTATGTTTAGAGTAAAGCTTAATTTTTCAGATATTTCAAAGTAATCTTCATATACTGCTTCAAAAACAACTGTATATGTTGTGTTTTGTGATAGCATTGAAGCCGGGATGATCACTTCGTTATTTTCTGGAACCACTTCCATTTGATTGATTAAATTTCCATCTGAATATAAATATACATAGAAGTGATTGGCATTTTCTCCACCATTATAAATAATCTTAATATCGTTCCATCTTGTGGAAAATTCTGTGCTTGGGGATAATAACTCTAATTTTCCAACTATAGGTGTATTCAAATAAAAAGTAAATGTACTTAATTTTCGTTCATTCTTAGTATATAAAACTGCGGTTAATCTTCCAGAATAATCTTGAAGTGCTTCATAAGGAATCTTTGTCTTTTCACTTACTTCTTCTGTAGAGTACAATATTTTTTTGCCATAATAAACTCTTACAATATACTCTTCATTTGCATTATAGCCATCAATATTTAAAAATAAATCTGTTGTTTTAGATAATAAATGGTCTTGCTCTTTATTAAAACTTGCATCTTTATAAACATAATTATATGTATTAGAACTTTCTTTTTCTTCATTATTTTTATTGTAAGCTTTTACTTTTATCTCTAATTGATCATTATAATTAGCTTCTAAATTTTCTAAAGAAATTTGATTTGTCTCTTCGGCTTTTTGATAAATTATTTCTTCATCTTTTACTACTTCTACTTCATATTTTGTCGCATTTGAAGAAGGAGTAACATTTAAAGTTAAAAATTTGTCTGTTTCTACAACAGTTTCAATTGTAAAATCGCCAAGTGAAGGATATAAATAACTGTAATATCCAATTGCAAAAAAAGAAAGATTTATTACAATTAAAAAAACTACAAGTCCAATTAACAACTTTCTTTTCATACTACTCTACTCCCTATACTATTTTCATATACTATTCTATCACATCTAAAATTAAAACAGCAAGAATTTTGTCAAAAAAAAGCATTAGAATAGTTCTAATACTTTATTTTTGTTTTAATGATTTAAACATCTTTTTCCATAATTTTGATGAAGAATAATTAAGTATTCCAACTTTGTATATGCGTAGGCCATAACGGAAAATAATCCAAGTAAATAAAGCCATGATTATAGTTGCTATAAGCATTTGCCATATAGAAATTTGTCCGAGCATAAACAATACTGGAGATACTAAGAAAGATAACATTGGAATATACGACGCGATTTCAATAAATAATGAACCATCAAATTGAACAGCCATAATTGCTAAATAATATCCTACCATAATAATCAGCATGATTGGTGTTTGAAGTTGTTGAAAATCTTCGATACTTGTCGTCATAGATGCAAGCACACCTGCTACAATTGCATAAGCAATAAAAGATAAGATAAAAAGAACTATGATAATTGGTAACCCTTCTAAAAGTAAGCTAAATACACCTGTATCTTTAACCATTTGTAAGAGCTCATTTAATTGTCCTGTTACCTCTCCACTCATTGTTGCAAGACCTGTCCCTCCAAGCATATTT
>CALVXT010000060.1 GCA_944371545.1 uncultured Bacilli bacterium
AAAAGATGGAATCCTAAAATGAAACCTTATATTTTTGGAGCTAGAGATGATATTTATATTATCGATCTAGACAAAACTGTAGAATGTATGGAAGCAGCATACGAAGAGATTAAGAAAATTGCTGAAAATGGTGGTACATTTCTTTATGTAGGAACCAAAAAACAAGCTGGAGAAGTAGCTAAAGAAGAAGCTTTAAGAAGTAATTCTTTCTATGTAACTGAACGTTGGCTTGGTGGAACTTTAACAAATTTTAGAACAATTCGTAAAAGAGTAAATCGTTTAGAAGAAATCGAAAAGATGGAAAAAGATGGTGTATTTGAAGTTCTTCCTAAAAAAGAAGTTATTAAATTGAAGAAAGAATACGAAAAATTAAATCGTTTACTTGAAGGTATTCGCGGAATGGTGAAATTACCACAAGCTTTATTTATTGTGGATTCTAAAAAAGAAGAAAATGCAATTCGTGAAGCTCGTAAATTAAATATTCCAGTATTTGGATTAATTGATACAAATTGTGATCCAGATGATGTTGATTATGTTCTTCCTGGAAATGATGATGCTGTTCGTTCAATCAAGGTTGTTTTAGGAGCATTAACTAATGCAATATGTGAAGTAAATCATTTAGAAATGGTTGATTATACAGTAGAAGATGAAAAAGATTCTGCAAAGGAAAAAAATGTAAAGAAAGAAAGTAAGCAAGAAAAAGCAGAAGAAAAAAAAGAAGTTCAAGAAGAAGTAGTAGAAGAGCCTGTAGTTGAAAATGAAGAAGTAACAGAAGAAAAAGAAGATTATAGTAAAATGACTTTAGCTGAGTTAAAGTCTTTGGCTAAAGAAAATGGCATCAAAGGTTATTCTAGTATGAAAAAAGATGAACTTTTAAATGCTTTATCTAAATAAAGAAAGGAGTCGGTTGTTATGGTAACAGCTGCGATGGTAAAAGAATTAAGAGAAAAAACTGGAGCAGGAATGCTTGATTGTAAAAAGGCTTTAGTAGAGACTGAAGGCGATATGACTAAGGCTGAAGAATATTTAAGAGAAAAAGGAATTTTAAAGGCAACAAAAAAAGAAAGTAGAATTGCTGCTGAAGGATTAGCAAGCATTTGTGCAAATGATAAAAAAGCTGTTATTTTAGAAGTAAATTCAGAAACAGATTTTGTAAGTAAAAATGAAGAGTTTAAATCTTTAGTTGAAGAAATTGGAAATACGATTTTAAATAGTGACGCGACTACAATGGAAGAAGCTTTAGAACTTCCTTGTGACGAAGGAACTTTGAAGGATTTATTGGTTGCTAAAATTGCTAAAATTGGTGAAAAACTTTCATTTAGAAGATTTGAAAGTATTACTCTAGCTGATGATGAATGTTTTGGAAAATATATTCACATGGGAGGCAAAATTGCTAGTTTAGTTGTATTAAAAGGCGCAAATGAAGAAGTGGCTAAAGATGTAGCAATGCAACAAGCAGCAATGAAACCAGAATATACTAGTATTAAAGACGTTCCGGAAGATGTTGTGGCTCGAGAAAGAGAAATCCAAAAAGAAGCTGCAATGAATGAAGGAAAATCTGCTGAAATTGCTGAAAAAATGGTTGAAGGTAGAATTCAAAAATTCTTTAAGGAAATTTGCTTAACTGAACAAGCATTCATTAAAGATGGTGGTATCTCTGTTGCTACTTATGTAAAAAATAACGGTGGAGAGATTGTTAAAGCTATTCGTTATGAAGTTGGTGAAGGAATGGAAAAAAGAAATGATGACTTTGCTGCCGAAGTAATGAATCAAGTTAAAGGTGCATAATCAAGAATTTTTAAAATTCTTGATTTTTTAATGTGCAAATTAAGTGCACTTTTAGTATAAGTATGTTATTATAAATATATAAAAGAAAATGATGTTATAGATAATATAGCTGGTACAAAAGTATAAACTTTTTATTTTACAAATGTAATGAAAAATGATTAGGAAATTGACTTTGCTCCTTTAAATTACTTACTTGAAGTTTGTAGATTTAGTAATAGCATCTTTTAATTTGTATTTAGAGCTAAATAAAAATAAAACCATTGAATGTGTAAAAAAGAGTATTCAATAAGTGCTTTGAGGCGAAAGGAAACAATGAATGTGGAAAACATAGGGGAATTTTTAAAAAAACTACGCAAAGAAAAGAATTTGACGCAAGATGAACTTGCTGTAAAAATGCACGTGGATCGGTCAAAAATTAATCGCTTAGAAAACGGAAAAAGAAATCCATCCATTTATGATCTTCTTTTTTATAGTGAAATTTTCCAAATTTCATTAGATGAACTTATTGCTTGCGAAAGAAAAAATAATCAAAATAAAAAGAAAATCGAAAAGAATTTTATAAAATATTTGCAAAAAGAAAATGTAAGATTCAAAAAAATTAAAATTATTTTCTTTCTTTTAAGTTTTACGTTTTTTCTAGCTTTTTTTTTAATGATTTCTGTTTATTTTTTTCAAAATTATAATACGATTAAAATTTATACTTTTGAAGGAAATTCTTCTACTTATCAAATAAAAAATGGTCTTTTTGTATTATCTAAGAAAAAAATGTATTTTCAAATTGGAAATATTGAACCAGAGACTCAAGAAATTGCGCTTATTAGTAAAATAAATAATCAAGAAAAAGAAATACGTTGGAATTCTTATCAAAGGCTTTTTATTGAAGAATGTAAAAAGAATAGCTTTTTTTCATATAAAGATTTTATAAACGGAAAACAACAACTTTTTATAAAAATTGATAATGAAGAAATACCTCTTTCTTTTAAAGAAAAATTTGCAAATAATGAATTTATTTATTCGAATGATGAAAGTAATGGTATAACACAAGATATTGAAGAAATTCCAGAAATTATTCAAAATGATTTTACTTGTGAAAATCAATTTTGTACTTTAATTTTAAAAGATGAAGTGCTAGTTTATAATGAAGTTTTAAAATATCTGAAACTTATCAAAAGTGGAGAAATATATACTTTTGATATTCAAAAAAATTCTTTTCAGTTTGAAAGTCAAAACGATAAATTTACTATCGTTGATAATCAAGTAAATTGTTTACTTGGAGAATGTGAAAAAGCCTTAGAAATATATGAAAATTTTAAAAAAGAATATATTTCAAAATATCTAAATACTTAAATGTGCCAAATCGGCACTTCTTTTTTTGGCTCTTCTTGATTAACGAAAACCACCAGTTCTACTGGTGGTTCTAAAGAGCTTCAGCGTTGCAAAGAAAAACCTCCTTTGATAAAATAAATGCTGTTTGTCGGATGCACTAGAAAATCAAAGGAGGTGTCCTAAGTGGACGTAAATAGTTTAGCACACACGAAGTGGAATTGTAAATACCACGTAGTGTTTGCGCCAAAATTTAGAAGAAAAATAATTTATCATCAATTAAGAAAAGATATAGGGAAAATAATTAGAATGTTATGTGAAAGAAAAGATATAACAATAATAGAAGCAGAGTTATGTCCAGACCATATACATATGTTAATAAGTATTCCACCAAAAATGAGTGTTGCAGGAGCGATAGGTTATATAAAAGGTAAGAGTACATTGTTGATATTTGATAGGCATGCTGATATGAAATATAAATACGGCCAAAGGCAGTTTTGGTGTAGAGGATATTATGTAGATACAGTGGGGAAAAATACAAAGGCAATACAAGAGTACATAGCAAATCAATTAAAAGAAGATAAGCTAGCCGATAATATGAGTAGTAAAGAGTACATAGACCCATTTACTGGCAAGAGAGTAAAACAATTTAAGCTATTTAAATAGCGAGTAGTATACGTAGTGCAGGCGATGAACATTTCGGAGCGCAATATAGCGCCGCCAGTAAGTGGCCCTTAGAGGGCAAAGTAAAACTACCAGCTAAGCTGGTAGATTTTTATTTGCTATAATACCTTTAAAGGAAGGTGTGAACTATGAAATTTTTTAGGGTTGTAGCGGTAGCTTTTTACTAATAATGGGTATAATTTATCTTGTTTTATAGCTATTTTCAATAAGAAATTTAGAAATTTTAGAAGTTGTTTTAGAAATAATGAAAACTTAGAGATTTTAAAGATTTTTAAAGTGAAAAAAGAAGGAAGGAATTTAGATGAAAAATTTACAAAGAAAAATACGAAAAAATTATAAAAAAATTCTTGGTGTTGGTGTAATTCTTTTAGGAATATTTTTGGTATGGAATTTATTTGCAAACCAAGCTCAAAAAATGGAAAGCATAGAAGAAATTCATGAGAAAGTAAATAACACAGAGTTTATTTTTCTAAAAGGCACGCCTTCAATCATTGACGAGGATAAAGAACAAAATTTTTCAAAGATAATTGTAGATGAAAATGAAATAAAAGAAATTGTTGAAATTCTAAAAACTACAGAAGTAAAGGATACAACTCAAAATGTAATTGAGTTACCTCTGAATTTTTTTTATATATATACGTTAGTGTTCTATGATCAGGATGGTAAACCAATTGATGAATATGTTTTTTATCCTCAAAAGCTTTATGTGATACGAACAGACGATGATCGATTATTTGAACTTTCAGAAGAAAAACATTATGCATTATTAGAAATTTTAGAAAAAAGTATCAAACCAGAACCGGATTTTTCGTTAGTTTTCAATAATGTTTTAGAAAATCCAATAGAAATTATTACTTTAAGTGATGGGCGAAAAGTGTATTCTTTTTTTGAAGAGAACAAGGTTACAAATCAAGATAAAGTTGTAAAATCTTTACAAGATGCTTTAAAAGAAGATGAACTTTTATTAAATGAAATGATTTCTTATATGCAATATGAAACTTCTTTAAATGATGGCGGGTCAGCTGTATTTAAAGCTGATAGTATACCTACATATAAAAGCCGACTCTATGTTAATCGTGAGCTCTATATAGCTTCGTGCAATACGTTAAGTGGTGATAAGGATATCTATATTGGCTCTGATGTTTCGATCGCTACATGGTGTCGAAACTCTGAATAACGCATAAAGCGTTATTTTTTATAAAAAAGGTTAGCAAATGGTATTGACAAGTGCTAAAATGCATAATATAATACTGATAGCATTTGAATGATGAGAGTGCTAAAGAAGGTGAGAGGCATGAATGAACGACAAGAAAGGCTTTTAAAAGAAATTGTTGATTCTTATATTGCTACTGCTAAACCAGTTGGAAGTAAGTCGTTATGTCAGAAATTAAAGTGTTCTTCAGCAACAATAAGGAATGAAATGGCTTATTTAGAAGAATTAGGCTATTTGGAAAAGAATCATATTTCGTCAGGACGTATTCCTTCAGAAAATGGGTATAAGTATTATGTAGCAAATTTAATGCATCCTAGAGAATTAACAGATAAGGAAACTAGAAAACTTCAAACAATTTTTCGAAATCATGAGCTTGCTTTGTCGGATGCGATTGAAGCCTGTGTAGAAATTATTAGTGAAATGACTAATTATACAAGTGTCATGTTAGGAAAAAATAGTGAAGAAAATGCTTTGCAACAAGTTAATGTTATTCCGCTTCAAGAAAATCATTTGGTGGCTATTGTTTGTACAGATAAAGGAATTGTTCAAAATAAACAATTTACTTTGCCAAGAGGTATTCAAATGAGTGAAGTTGTAAAGACTTGTGAAATCATCAATAAAATGCTTATCGGAACTCCTATTAATGAAGTATCAGAAAGATTGGAATATGAAATTAAACCAATAATTGCTGATAAAATTGAACAGTATGAAACTATTTATTCGATTTTTTCTAAAACATTTAGTGATTTTGCGAATAAAGCAAGTGAAACGGTTCACGTAAGCGGAAAAAATTTACTCTTACAAGAACCAGAGTATAATGATGTAGATGAAATAAGAAAAATTATGAGTAAATTTGAAGATACGAGTTTAATTGAAAAAATTGATCAAAATGATGGTAAAGATGGAGTAAATATTTATATTGGAAAAGATAGTGAATTTGATCCAAATGTCACAGTAATTAAAACAACTTATCATAAGAATGGTTCTGAAGGAACAATTGCGATTATCGGTCCAAAGAGAATGGAATATGACCGAGTTGTTGGTTTGTTATCTTTCATTAATAAAGAGTTAAATAAGGAGAGTAAAGAATGAATAAAGAAAACGTAGAAGTAACTGAAGAAAAAGTAGAAAATACTGCTTCAGAACAGGAGAAAAGTAAAGAAAAAAAGAAAAAAAAGGAACATCATAGTAATAAAGAAATAGAAAAATTAAAAGAAGAAATTACTTCTCAGAATGAAAAGATTTTGCGTTTATCTGCTGAGATGCAAAATATGCGTAGAAGAGCAGATGAAGAACGTTCTAGATTGTTAAAATATGACGGAGAAGCAATTATTATGAATATGCTAACAATTTTAGATAATTTTGAACATGCGATTAATATGGATGATACGAATTTAACCGATGAAGTAAGTAAATTTTTAAGTGGCTTTAAAATGATTTATGCGAATATGAGTGATTCGTTAAAAAGTATTGGTGTAACAGAAATTGAATGTTTACATATGCCTTTTGATGAAACGAAAATGAATGCTGTTTTAATAGACCATTCAAATGATTTTGAAAACAATATTGTTTTGGATGTTTTACAAAAAGGTTATATGTATAAGGATAAAGTAATTAGACCTGCAATGGTTAAAGTAAATCAAGTAGAAGAAGGTGGTACAAGTGAATAACGAAGAATTTTTAATGCAAGAATATTTACTTGCTCAAAAAATCATGCGAATTGAAGCATCTCGTGCTGAAGTCGGGCTATATCAAGGATTAGCTAGCACGAATGGTAATTTTAAAGATAAAGCACAACGTGAGGTGCAAATCTTAAAAATATTAGAAGAAAATGTAGAAGCAGCTTATGAAGCAACTCATGGAAAACATTTAAGTTATCCAGAAATTCGAGATGAGTATTTTCTAATTATTCAAAGAATAAGAGAAAATACCGCAACTATAGAATATCCTAATGAAGGATTAAAAAAATAAAGAGAAAGAAAGGAAATGATAAATTATGAGTAAAATTATAGGTATAGATTTAGGTACAACAAATAGTTGTGTATCTGTATTAGAAGGAGGAACTCCTCAAGTTATTCCAAATGATGAAGGAGGAAGAACTACTCCATCTGTTGTTGCTTTTAAAGGCGACGAAGTATTAGTAGGTGATCGTGCAAAACGTCAAGCTGTTACAAATCCTAAAAATACGATTGCATCAATTAAACGTTTAATGGGTTCAGGAAAGAAAGTTGAAGCTAATGGAAAAGAATGGACTCCAGAAGAAATTTCAGCTAAGATTTTAAGCAAATTAAAAGCAGATGCAGAAAGTTATTTAGGTGGAAAAGTTACAGAAGCTGTTATTACTGTTCCGGCGTATTTTAACGATGCTCAACGTCAAGCTACAAAGAATGCTGGTAAAATTGCTGGATTAGATGTAAAACGTATTATTAATGAACCAACAGCTGCTGCTTTGGCTTATGGACTTGATAAACAAGAAAAGAACCAAACAGTTTTAGTTTATGACTTAGGTGGTGGAACATTCGACGTTTCTATACTAGAACTTGGTGATGGTGTATTTGAAGTTAAATCTACTGCTGGTAATAATAAATTAGGTGGGGATGACTTCGATCAAAGAATCATTGATTACCTAGTTAGTGAATTTAAAAAGGAAAATGGTATTGATTTATCTAAAGATGCTATGGCAATGCAAAGACTTAAAGATGCTGCTGAAAAAGCTAAAAAAGA
>CALVXT010000061.1 GCA_944371545.1 uncultured Bacilli bacterium
TGTATTTGTCAAGTGAAAAATGGACCATTTTATAATTGAAAAACGGACCACTTTTTCAATTATAAAATTTACATATTTTTACTATTTTTCCAAGAAACAGTTTCTTCATATCTATGACTCACATCTCTTGAAAGATCTAATATATGAGCTTTATATGCTAATCTATCTACCATTGCTCCTGTTAGCATTGCATCTTTAAATATCTCCTCCCATCTATCAAATGTTAAATTTGTGGTTATTATTATTGAACCTTTATCATTTCTATTTGATAACAAATTAAATAATATTTCACATCCTTCTTTATCAAAAGAAACATACCCTAGTTCATCTAATATTACTAAATCGTATTTTTCAAATTTTCGTTTATATGTCGTAAGCTGACTTCTACTCATTGCTTCTTTTAATTCTATAATTAAATTTGGAACTGATATGAATAATACACTTTTTCCTTCCATACATGCTTTTGTTCCTAACCCTATTGCATAATGTGTTTTGCCAGCACCTGGTGTTCCAACTAAAATTATATTTTCTTTTTTCTCTATAAATTCTAATGTTTCTAATTCTTCAAACTCTTTGATAAACTCTGGATTATATACTTTTTTATCAAAGTCTTCTAAATATTTCTTAATTGGAAATTTTGCATATCGTAATCGCTTTTTTATTCCATTTTCTTTTCTTTGATTTATTTCTTTTTCTAGAAGTTCATCTAGAAAAATCCCTACATCTTTTTTAGTTTGTTTTGCTTCTTTAATTTCTTCTTCATAATTTTTAAATATATATGATAACTTTAATATTTTACAATTTTCTTTTATATTCATTTATTTACAACTCCTATCATTATTTGATTATACATACTAGTTTGTATTCTTGTTAAATTATTTATATTATTATTATATCTAGCGTTTTCAACTAAATTATCTGAATGTGTTATTAATATTTCTTCTAATTCTATGTTTGACTTTTCTTTATTTTTTGCTATTATATCTATGAATTTTTTCGGATTATTGGTATAATATTTATCAAAGATGGATTTTAGTTTTGGATTGCTTTTTAAAACATATGAGTTTTTTAAAGCTCCTGGTTTGAAGGTAAGTGTCTTTAGATAGTGGCGAATGTCGGCACTTATCTTCTTATTTCCATCTAATTTTTTATGCTCACAAACAAATTCATTGTTAGAGTATATTAATATTTTGTTGTAATATATTTTACTTGTTACAGATAATCCAACCAAGTATTCTGGAACAGAGTAAAAATTATTTTCAATCTGTACAAAGCTATATTTATTAACAAAACTTTTCCTAATTTCTGCTAGTTCTAATGGAGGTTTTGTAGTTTTTAACTTTTTCTTTTCTTCCTCAATTTTACTATTTTCATTTAGCTTCATTAATTGACTTTCCATATATTCAATAGCAGCTTCTTCAGAATTAAATTTGTAATTTGTAGCAAATATTTTATTTCTTAAATATTTAACACTACCTTCAACATAGCCTTTTTCATTACCAGAAAAAGCATTAGTTACATTTATATCAAATCCATAATACAAGCTCAGCTTTACTAAATCTTCATTGAGTTCTTTTTCATTTTTACCAATAAATTTGCTAACAACATTTCTCATATTATCATAAACAACCTCTTTCCAAACTCCTCCAATCATTTCAAAGAATTTAACATGAGAATCTAGAAAAACATCCTTTTTACAATTATCATAAAGATAGCACCATCTAAAATTCCCAGCTGGACTCGATAAAACAGCTATGTAATATTTTTTTGTAATACCATTTATCACCAACTTAACTTCACCAAAATCATATTCTAGTCGATCACCAAAATCATAATCTTGTCTGATAAAACATTCTTTTCCTGAATTTTTAATTCGTTTCATTTCTAAAACAACAGTAGAGTAACTTAATGAAAAACCTTGTCTTTTAAGCAATTCATAAATTTGTTGTTTTGTTAATGCTTGTTTATGCGTACCTAATACTTTAACCTTTTTTTCCTCATCTTCTAAAATTTTTTCTAAAGCATTTAGAAATTCAGGAGTTACTTTTTTTCTAATTCTATTTTCAGAATTATATTTGGGTGCAGAAGTTATATTTTCTTGTATTTTTGAAATTTCTGTTGCATCAGTTGTTTCCTTTAATTTTTTAAGATTATCTTTATATTCATTCCAATATTTATTAACAGTTTTCTTATCAATTCCTAATTCTCTTGCTACACCTCTATTTGATAATCCTTGTTCTTTTAATCTTATTATTGCAGCTTTGTCCAATAAATTTTTCATCTCCTTCGACCTCCAAATATATTAAATCATATATTTAGAGTTATTTAAAAAGTGGTCCGTTTTTCAATTACAAAATCGTAATTTTTTGGTCCACTTTTAGTTTATCAAAAACAGATGGGATCTTATTCCAAAATTATATAATCCTGTTTCATGGTCATGCATTATGTAATTTTTAAAATTAGGTAATATATTTTGTCTTTGTATTTCTTGAATTCTTTTGCTCATACTTGCTTCAAGTACAGTAATTACTTCATTACTATAATTTCTTACATAAGCATATTTTCCATTTAATGATGTTGGCGTTGCATCTGTATACATAAGCTTTGATTTCTTTATTGCTCTAATTAGTTTCTTTCTAGTTTTTTTACACTTATTTGATACTTCATGCACCCAGTTTACTAAACTTCCATGTGATACTCTTATATTGTTGTCTGTTAATATTTTTAAGAATTCAGACATTCTATCGAATGCTATAACTTCCTGTGCATACATTATCGCTACTAATGCTTTTATGTTATTTCCATATATTACTGTCGATTTGTTCTTGCATTCCTCTGGTATCTGCTTATTTTCTATATCTCCATGTATATATATTTTTCTTATTATTACTTTTGTTTTTACGTCCATTATATATTTTATTGTTGTTTCTTTTATTTCCTTATTTCCATAATGCTCTTCAACAACTTCTACATTTTTATCTTTTATTATTTTTTCTACATCTTCTACTGTTAATGTTTTTCCTTTTCTTCCTTTTTGTCCTCCTTGTTTTTTATTACTTTTTTCTCTATGATTTTGTATTTTATATTTATCTTTAGAAGGTGGTGTACTTGAATTTGAACTATTTTTTTGATTAGATTTTCCTTCCAATATATCAACTTTTTCTTTTAATTCAGCATTTTCTTTTTCTAGTGAGTTTATTTTTTCATTTAACTTTTTTACCTCTTTCTTATGTTGTTCATTTAATTCATAAATTTCTTGTCTATGTTGTTTTTTTATATCTTTGATTTCTTGTGATAAACTATCACATTTTTTTAATACTTCTTCTAATTGTCTAAATATATGTTTATCATAATTTGATGCCATAATTTACCACCTTTCTTTTTTCTATATTATATACCAAGATACAAAAAAAGACCATAACAGTACTATTTCAATACTGTTACAGCTTTTGTAATATTCTGTGGATTATTTATTTCTATTTTTATTATTTTATGAATAATTTGTTTTTATAGCTGACTAGTAACAATTTAACTGTAATTATCTATAAAAATGTAAAATTACTATTGCTATTTATACATATATATGATATGATGCAAACAAAAGTTTGAAAGAGATGATGTAATGAACCATATAAAAAGTATAAATGGATTAATGAAATATCTAAGAGAAAAACATCATATGCAAATAGGTGGGACAAATGATAAAAGAAAGCTGAAAAATGTGGGATACTATCATGGATATAAGGGATATAGATATATAAAAAATCCAAATAATAAAATTAATTTCAATAGTTTTGATGAATTAATGGCAATAATTGAATTTGATAATAAAGTAAAAGCATTATTATATCCACAAGTAATGTTTATTGAAACAGCATTAAAAAGTTATGCTTTAGAAGTAATTATTCAGAAAGGAAAAACAGAAAGTTTTAGTGAAATTTATGCTAATTTGATGACTGATTATAAATCATATAAGGAGATTAAATATAAAAATGCTTATAAAAAAAGACTAAATACATTTAATAGAATTCAAAATACAATTGCAAATAAATATGCGAATGATAATAATATAGTTTCTCATTATTTGAAAAAAGATGAAAGTATTCCAATATGGGCAATATTTGAGATTGTAACTTTAGGTGAATTTGGAAATCTTATATCTACATTAAACTTACAAATAAGAAAAGAAATTTCAAAAGATATAGGATTAAATATTGCATTTGACTCAAATGGGATTTTAGTACAAAGTATAATATTTATGATAAAAGAATTAAGAAATGCCATAGCACATAATAATGTTGTTTTCGATACAAGATTTAGAGAAAGAAATACAAATAAAGCATTACATAAAGTTATAGAAAATGATACTAAAATACAAAAAATAAGTTTTAATGGTATAACAGATTATATTATACTTGTTTCATACATATTAAAGAAATTGGATAAAAATAATAATGAAATATATAGAAATATTAATGATTATTTAAAATATGTTAAAAATTTAAAATCTTGTATATCTAAACAAATTTACGACCAAATTATTTTTACTAGTGATGAACAAAAAATAAATGATTTTATAAATTTTTTGAGAAAAAAATAAAAATATTTTTAAAAATATTGCATATAATAACAATATATATTATAATATATTCAAGGATTGCGGTGGAAGTCTTCGGACGACACCTAGGGGTAGTAGATACAATATTATCTACTACTCTTTCTTTTTTCTTAAAAATATGTTAAAATATGATAAAATTTCTTTTAATTTCTTACCTCAGATAGTGAAGCTATCGAAATCTATGTAACAGATTCACATCTTTCTCCAGACTAAAGTTCCAGATTTGTGGGAATGATAGTACAATCAAAAAGGTTGCGTTTTGCAACCTTTTTTGATTGTGCTTAAATTTCAATCCTAGGCTCATATCTTTCAAGCCACATATTAATCTGACAAAGATATGCCATAAGCTGAGGACCACTCATAAATTGCCCAAACCCTTTGCATTAAAAATTTTTCTTATTTTTCAATATATTTTTTCAAAAACATACCTGTATAGCTTCTTTCATTTTTACAAATTTGTTCTGGTGTTCCGACTGCAACTATTTCTCCTCCTGCATCTCCCCCTTCTGGGCCTAAGTCTACTATATAGTCACATGTTTTTATTAAATCTAAATTATGTTCTATTACTATAATACTATTTCCTGCATCAACTAATCTTTGTAAAATCCCGATAAGTTTATGAACATCTGCAATGTGTAATCCTGTTGTTGGTTCATCTAATATATAAAGTGTTTTTCCTGTTGCCCTTTTTGATAGTTCTGTTGCAAGTTTTACTCTTTGTGCTTCTCCTCCTGATAATGTTGTAGATGGTTGTCCTAGTTTTATATATCCTAATCCCACATCATATAGAGTTTGTATTTTTTGTTTTACTTTTGGTATTTTGTCAAAAAATTCTAGTGCTTCTTCTACTGTCATATCTAATACATCTGCTATATTTTTTCCTTTATATTTTACCTCTAATGTTTCGTGATTATATCTTTTTCCTTTACATACTTCACAAGGTACATATATGTCTGGTAAAAAGTGCATCTCTATTTTGTGTACACCATCTCCATTACAACTTTCGCATCTTCCGTCCTGCTACATTAAAACTAAATCTACCTTTTGCATATCCTCTTAGTTTGGCTTCATTTGTTCCTGCAAATATATCTCTTATTAAGTCAAATACTCCAGTATATGTTGCTGGGTTTGAACGTGGTGTTCTTCCTATTGGTGATTGGTCAATGTTTATAATTTTGTCTATTTGATCTAATCCTTTTACTCCTTTGCATTTACCAGGTTTTTCGTTTGAACCATTTAATTCTTTTGCAACAGTTTTATAAAGCACTTCATTTACTAGTGTTGATTTTCCTGATCCAGATACCCCTGTGACACAAGTAAATACTCCTAGTGGAAATTTTACACTTATATTTTTCAAGTTGTTTTCTGTTGCTCCTTGTACTTCAATAACTTTATTTTTTAATGCTTTTCTTCTTTTTTTAGGTACCTCTATTTTCTTTCTTCCACTTAAATATTGACCTGTTACAGAGTCTTTGACTTGTTTTATTTCTTCAGCTGTTCCTTGTGCCATTACTTTTCCACCATGTTCTCCTGCTCCTGGTCCTATGTCTATAATTTGGTCTGCAGTATACATTGTGTCTTCATCATGTTCTACCACAATTAAAGTATTTCCTAAGTCTCTAAGTTTTTTTAATGTTGCTAAAAGCTTATCATTATCTCTTTGGTGCAAACCAATACTTGGTTCATCTAAAATATATAACACTCCTGTTAAACCTGAGCCAATTTGTGTTGCTAAACGAATTCTTTGTGCTTCTCCTCCTGATAATGTTCCAGCACTTCTTGATAGTGTCAAATATTCAAGTCCTACATCTATTAAAAATTGAAGTCTTTGGTCTATTTCTTTTAGTATTAGTTCTGAAATCATTGCTTCAGTTTTGTTCAAAGTTAAATTATTTAAGAATAGTTTTATTTGTTTTATAGACATTTCTGTTAATTCATTGATGTTTTTATTTCCTATTTTTATTGATAAAATTTCTTTTCTTAGTCTAGCTCCTTTACATGTTGGACATTCGCTATTGCTCATATACATCTCATAAAAATCTCTCATTCCCTGAGATTTTGTTTCACTATGTCTTCTTTCTAGTGTTGGTATCACTCCTTCAAATGGAGCTGTGAAGTTCCTTACTCCTGCTGCTGATTCATATTCAAAGTCTATTTTTTCATCTCCTGTTCCATATAATATTTTTTCCATAAATTCTCGTGGCAATTTTTTTATTGGTTTTGATATGTCTACATTATAATGTCTTGCTATGCTTTCAAAATACATTTTTGCCATTGTATCTGCTCTTTTCATTACACTTGAACCAAATGCTTTTACTCCATCATATAATGTTTTATTTTTATCTGGAATGATTAAATCTTCGTCCATTTTCATTAAATATCCGATTCCCATACATGTTGGACATGCTCCAAATGGATTGTTGAATGAGAACATTCTAGGTGTTAACTCTGGAAAGCTGAATCCACAGTCTGGACAAGCATAGTTTGAACTATATAATACTTCTTTATCTCCTACAATATCAATTAAAACTAGATTTTCAGCATTTTTTAATGCTGTTTCTACTGATTCTGTTAATCTACTTCTTATATCTTCTTTTATGACTAGTCTGTCTACTACAAGTTCTACATTGTGTTTTTTCTTTCTGTCTAATTTTATATCATCTGAAAGTTCGTACATTTCTCCATCTATTCTAACTCTTACAAATCCTTCTTTTTGGAAGTTTTGAAGTTGTTTTGTGAATTCTCCTTTTCTTCCTCTTACAATTGGTGCTAATACTTGGATTCTTGTTCCTTCTGGTAGTTGTAAAATAGAATCTATTATTTGGTCTATGGATTGTTTTTCTATTTTTTTACTACAATTTGGACAGTATGGAACTCCTATTCTAGCATATAGTAAACGTATATAATCATATATTTCTGTAACTGTTCCTACTGTTGAACGTGGATTTTTTGATGTTGTTTTTTGGTCTATTGAAATTGCTGGTGATAGTCCTTCAATTGACTCTACTGCTGGTTTTTCCATTAAACCTAAGAATTGTCTTGCATATGATGATAAACTTTCTACATATCTTCTTTGTCCTTCTGCATATAATGTGTCAAATGCAAGTGA
>CALVXT010000062.1 GCA_944371545.1 uncultured Bacilli bacterium
GGCTTCATAGCTCAGTCGGTAGAGCAGAGGACTGAAAATCCTTGTGTCGCTGGTTCAATTCCCGCTGGAGCCACCAGATATGTTGATTAAACCCCATATTTAAGGGGTTTTTTAATTTATTACTTCCAAAATTACTTCGAAATATGGTTTAAAAGTATTTGTCTGGGTATTAAGATTTACATTAAGTTCAAAAAGTTGAATTGATAAAACAAATACAATTGGAAAATATTCAAAAGGTGGTAAACATAGGATTGAATTTTTGCAAATCCTGATGCTAGGTATTTGTTATTATAAGAATAATTCATAGTTATGAATATTTTATATATGATATTTCAGGTATAAATCAAAGTAGCTTGATGAAAAAATAAATTAGTAATTAAAAAAATTATTTTATAATATTATAAACTTTTATAAAACATGATTTGGTAAAAAATAGTGGAGGAAGAATTATGCGCGGAGAATTATATGAATACCTTGGAGAAATGTTAAGTCAAGCTGATGTTGCAAAAAAAGAAGGTATAAATAGACAAACATTGGCAGATTGGTATAAAAAAACAGGAAATATGGTTGAAGCAGTTGAAGGTGCAAAGAAATCTTTAGCTCAAAGAAATATTGAATATAATGGAGAAATATTGAGTTTAAAAGCTATATCAGTAATGGAAAATGTCAAATTTGAATCATTAAAAAAGAACTGGGAAGACACAAAATATGATATATATAAAGCTGTAAAATTAACCAAAGAATCGCAATTAAAACGAAATGGCTCTATTGAATATAATGGAAAAATGATGACTATTTTAGCAATTTCAAAAATGGAAGAAGTAGAACATCATGCTTTGGGAAAATATTATGGAAAAACTGGAAATATTTATGAATCAGTTGAACTAGCAAAAAAAGCCAAAGAAAGACAAAATGGAACAATTCCTTATAACGGAAAAATGATGACTATAACTGGAATTGCAAATTTAGAAGAAATAAAACGTGATACTTTAAAAGAATATTATGAATTATATGGTGATATTGAAAAAGCAGTTTTTATTACAAAAGAATCACAAGCAAAGAGAAAACAAGCATTATTACACGGTAAAAAAGCTACTTACGAGGAACTATCAAATTATTTAGGTATTTCTACATTTAATCTAGAAAAAAAGATAAATTATGGATATAGCCCAGATGAGATAGAAAAAAAACTAAAAAAAGGGGTAAAAAAAGAAGAACAATTAAGATTTAATGAGGATAGTTTATATAATTACTGTATAAAGAATTCTTATAATTATTGGGTAATTATTCATATGATTAAAACTTTTAATAAAACTCCAGAAGAAGCAATTACGTTATATTTAGAAAATGGTCAAAAAATACCTACTAAATGGATATATGAAAAATATCATTTATTATTTAAACATTTGTTGCTGAATTATGGCTTGGACTCTAACAGAATTATTAAAATAATGAAAGATAAAAATTATGGGATAGAAAAAGCAATAGAAGAATTGATTTTTGTGTCTGATAATGATAAAAATGATTTAAAAATAGCAGAAATAAATTGGTTAAAAGAATTATATCCATTTTTGAAAGAATTATCTCCAGAAGAATTTGAAGAAGCAAAGAAAACATTTTATATTGATGATAGAGAATTGAGCTTCTTACAAGAAAAAGGAAATAAAATTGATTTGATTAAAAGGCAGATATTACTATTTGAATTTTCCAATATTCTAAATGAATGGCCATTAGATGAATTGATAGAAATGATGAATTTATATGAGATAACAGATGAAGAAAAAAGAACTATTGTTATAGATTTATATTCACCATTCGAAAATAAAATTATTAATCCAACTGATGAATTTAACAATAGACAAAAGCAATTAAAAAATGCGATTATTGATGCATCATTTATAATTGATGACATAACAGAAGAAGAAAAAAAGATCATTGAAACAAAAAGAAACATTTTAACTAATATTATTAATAAACAAAGTCAAAAAATAGGAGGAAAACCTTTTAAATAATTGAATAATGGTACTATATTAAAAATATCATAATGAAAAAACATCTTATGATAAAATAAAAGAAATAGAGGAGAATTTTGAAAATGTTAGAAGAAAGTATATTTATTAATGAAGATAGTTTAAAAGACTTCATGAAAAAAAATTATGGTATCCAAGTTATTCAAATTAAGAAAATAACCAGAGGTAGTGCTAACATATATTCTTTGAATAACGATAAATATATATTAAAGGAATATCAAAGCAAATATGACGAAAGCTCTATAAAAAAAGAGGTAACCATACTTAATCATTTAAATGACAAAAAAATGCCTGTTCCTAAATTAATTAAAAATAAAAAGAATGAACTCTATACAAAACATAAAAATAGAATCGTATTAGTTGAAGAGTTTATAAAAGGCGAGGTAAGAGGAAATAATACAGGAAATCTACCTGAATTAATCGATTCTGCTCAGGTCTTAGGAAAAATAGTATTAGCCTTAGAAGATTTACAAATTGATTTACCTATAAGTAATGTTAAAGAATGGTTTTCAAAAGAAAAAATTGAAAAAAGTATTTTAAAATATGAAGAATTAATAAAAACAGTTCCCCTAAATGAATACAGCACAAAAATAAAAGAAGATTTACAAAGTAAAATCCAAATGTTAGCTACTTTTAAAAAAGAGATACCAGTAGATGATTTGGATAAATTAACCATAAAAAATACTCATGGAGATTATAATGTGCAACAATTTATATACAAAGCTAACAAAATTAAATCAGTAATAGATTTTGCTGCGGCAACAAAAATGCCAATTGCATGGGAGTTAATACGTTCATATAGCTATATTGATAAAAAAGCTAAAAATGCTGAATTTAATTTAAAAAATTTTAGGATATATATCCAAGAATTTTGTCGATATATCCCCTTAAATAATTATGACATCAAATATATGCCATATTTATATTTGATGCAAATACTACATAGTGATTATGGATATAAACAATATATTAGAGATACTTCCAAAACAGAATTATTAGAATTTGGATTTTTTAGAACTAAATTATGCAAGTATTTATTTGAAAATGCTGAAAACATTATAAAAAGTATAAATCAAATCTGATATAGTTTAAAACTAAATAATAGATTACTTGATAAATTATGAATATTTATTGAGAAAATATTTAATACATGCTATAATTTTTTCATTAAAACGACAATAGGCTTGGAAAACTATCAGTGATATAAAATAAAGGATTCTTCATAGAATAATTAGAGTGGAATCGTAGAATTATTCTCTTATCTAAAGCTATGGAGAATTTTTGATTTTGTAAAAGAGTAGAAATTTATGAAAGAAATATAGTAGATTGTAAAAAATAGTAATGAAGGTGAAAAAAATGATTTATCCAAATAGATTGAAAGAAAAAGATATTATAGAAATAATCTCACCATCAAATGGCATAAAAAATAAACATTTAAATAAATACGAAAACGCAGTAAATAATTTAAAAAAATTTGGATTTTTAGTTATAGAAGATAATTATGTAAAAAATAGTATAAATGGAGTGAGTTCAACTGCTGAAAATAGAGCTACTGAATTTAATAAAGCAATAAATAATAAAAATGTAAAAGCTTTAATTGCTTGTTCTGGAGGAGATTATATTATTCAAATTCTAGACTTAATAAAATCTAAAAATATAGTAAAAAATGTAAAATGGATTCAAGGACACTCTGATATTACAGCATTACTATTTTATATTACTACAGCATATGATATAGCAACAATATACAGTTTTAATGTTAAAACTTTTGGAGATAGCAACCTGCCTAATTCTATGATTGAAAATAATATACAATTTCTTAAGGGATATCAGCTCGTACAAATCGAGTATGGATTCAAAATATCAAATAAAAAGATTTTACAACCATGGGAATGTATTACTAAATATGCTCCAATTAAAGGAAGAATTATTGGAGGATGTCTAGATTCGTTAAAAGATATTATAGGTACAAAATATGATAAGGTAAAAAAATTTTTAAGAAAATATAAAAATGATGGTATTGTTTGGTATTTTGATGTAGCAGAAATGAAAAATGAGGATATATTAAGAACGCTGTGGCAATTTAAAAGTGCAGGATGGTTTCAAGGATGTAAAGGAATCTTGTTTGGAAGATTACAAAATGAAATAACCTATACTAACACTTCACTTATAGCTGCTATTAAATACAATCTAAATGATTTAAATATTCCAATTCTTATTAATACAGATATTGGACATACAAATCCTGTGTTTACAATAATAAACGGTTCTTTTGTTGAAATTGAAAAAAATGAAAAATATATTATGGAAACTTTTTTCAAATGAAAAATTTAGAATTTAAGTAAATAATCTACAAAAAATATAGAATAAAGGAGGTGTTAAGATGAAAAACGTTATCTTAACAGGTGATAGACCAACAGGGAAATTACATTTAGGGCATTTTGTCGGCTCATTAACTCAAAGAGTTATGTTGCAAAATTCAGGAAAATTTGAAGAAATATACATAGAAATAGCTGATGCGCAAGCAACTACAGACAATGCTGATAATATAGAAAAAATCCGACAAAATATTATAGAAGTTGCATTAGATTATTTGGCATGTGGGATAGATCCTAAAAAAAGTACAATATTTTTACAATCACAAATTCCCGAATTATGTGAATTAACATTTTATTATCTTAATTTAGTAACTTTAGCTAGATTACAACGAAATCCAACAGTTAAACAAGAAATGAAACAGCGAAATTTTGAAAAGAGTATACCTGTAGGATTTTTAACATATCCAGTTAGTCAAGCTGCAGATATAACAGCTTTTAATGCTAATATTATACCAGTTGGTGATGATCAATTACCAATGATTGAACAAACAAAAGAAATTGTCAGAACTTTTAATAATACTTATGGTAAAACTCTTGTAGAACCAACAGCTGTACTCCCAGAAAATGAAACATGTTGCAGATTACCCGGATTAGACGGAAAGGCAAAAATGAGTAAATCATTAGGTAATTGCATTTATCTATCCGATCCTCCAGAAGAAATTAAAAGAAAAGTGATGGAAATGTATACAGATCCTAATCATGTAAAAGTAAGTGATCCTGGTAGCACAAAGAATAATCCTGTATTTATTTATCTTGAAGCTTTTGTAACGGATGAACATCTTAAAAAATATTTACCAGAATATAAAAATTTAGAAGAACTGAAAAATCATTATGAACATGGTGGACTTGGAGATGTCAAAGTAAAAAAATTTTTGAATGATGTTTTACAGGAAATATTAGCTCCTATCAGAAAGAGACGTGAAGAATTTCAAAAAGATATTCCAGAAGTTTATAAAATACTGTATGAAGGAAGTAAAAAAGCACGTAAGGTAGCTTCTGAAACAGTAAATAAAGTGAAAACAGCAATGGGAATAAATTATTTTGAAGATACCGAATTAATAAATTATCAAATCGAAAAGTTTCAAAAAAATAAGTAAAAAGAAAAGAAGCCTTACTAAAATCATTTTTTATAAAGAAATGCAGGAAAATAATATATTTAAAAAAGAAAAAATATGGTTAAATAAATTTAATGTACTATTTTGAAAATTTGAAATCTATAAATCAAAAGACAAGTAAATTTATACAAGGAGGATAAAATGGCAAAGAGTAAAATAAAAGAACTATTTGAAAATTCTAATACAGTTTATATATTTGATGTTGATGGCGTCTTAGCGCCCATAGAATATGGAGAATACACTCATTATGAATTAGATGATGAGGCTTGGGCAAAAGCATTATTAACGAATAATTTTTATGAGGATAAAAAGCCCTTCGAAACTTTTAAATCATTTTTAAAAGATAAAGATAAAAAAAGAATTTATGTTGCTACAAAAGTTATGAATGATACAGAAAAAATACAAAAGATAGAATTCCTAGAAAAAAATTATGGAATTAAAAAAGAAAATATCTTTGATGTATATAAAAATGAAGAAAAATTAGAAGTGATAAAAAAAATAAAAGAAGAGTATCCTTTATTAGATGCTAAGTATTTTGTTATGATAGATGATTCAGTTGAAGTTTTAAATCATATTATGGAAAACTCAGAATTTTCAACAGTACATGTAAGCAGTTTTTTAAAATAATTAGTATCTGTAAGAAAAGAGGGCTATTGATGCCTAAAAGAGCATATTATTACCACCATGATTTTTTTACAATGTCCAATGATGAAGAACTTACCATTTTACAAAATTTTAAAACTTTTCAGCAAACAGAAAACTATACATGCGGCCCAGTATGTGTACAAATGATTTTAGAATATTACAAAGATAAAGTTCCAACAGAAGAAGAGTTAAAAAAAGAACTAAAATCTAAAAAGAAAAAAGGAACAGAAATAGCCAATATTGTAGATTTTTTTAAGAAAAAAAAGTATGAAATAGATTGTAGCCTAACCAGAAAAAGGAATAAAGAAGGATATATTTTTCCAGACTTTTTTTCTTTTCAAAATTTTGTAATAGAAAATCTAAGACTAGGATATCCGATTTTAGTAGAAAGTTTTTATTATGGAGGACATTATGAAATTATAATTGGATATGATAAGCGTTCTAAAAAAAATGATTTTAAAAAGGATATTCTCATTTTAGCCGATAGTGCAGATGACACAGATGATTATGTAGATGGATATCATTATTTATCTGCATATAAATTTTTTTCCATGTGGCGAGATGTCTTATGTTTAAAAAAGAAAAATCAAATACAACCTTTTATTGTAGTAAAAAAGAAAAATGGCTTTTAAAAAGTCATTTTTTTGAAACTTTTTTCAAAATTTTAACACTTATTATATAGAAAGAGGAGAGTTATGTCAGAGTTTGAAGATTTTTATCAAGAAAGTTATGCAAAATTTTATAGATTTTTAATTCTTCAGGCATCAAATTTAAATAATATTGATGATATTTTGCAAAATGCTTATCTAGCACTTTATAAAAAAATGAAAAAGCAAAAAATAGAAAATTTAGAAGCTTATCTATATAAAGTAGGATGGAACTTATTAAAAAAAGAAAGAAAATTATCAAAAGAATGTAGCTTAGAAGAAAATATTTTGAATTCATCGTCTAATATAGAAGAAAAAGTCGAGCTTAATGAAGATTTAAACACTGTATGGAAATATGTAAAAACGAAAGAAGTACTTATCCAAAAAGCATTTTATTTATACTATTTAGGAATGAGTATCAAAGATATTGCTAAGAATTTAAAAGTAAACGAATCCCAAGTCAAGAACTATATTTATCGTACACGTAAAGAATTAAAGGAGATGATGACAAAATGAGGTTTACTCAAGAAGAAAATTTTAAAAAAATACG
>CALVXT010000063.1 GCA_944371545.1 uncultured Bacilli bacterium
TTTTCAAAATCATTTTTTTCATCAATATTCCACATTTCTAAAAATAGTAAACACAAGCTATTCACAGCATTTCCTTTGAAACAAACCATATTATCTTTCCAATGACCAAAACGCATTTTTTGATTTACGTACTCATCTGCAATATTGCATCCACCTGTGTAGGCGTATTCGCCATCAATAATCACAATTTTTCGATGGTCACGATTATTATATGAAGTTTTTATAAGTGGAACAATTGGATTAAATACTTTACACTTTATTCCTTTTTCTTTTAATTGTTCCGGATATGTCCGAGGCAAAAGAGTTAAAGAACAAGTCCCATCATAGAGAACTCTTACTTCTACTCCCTCTTTAATCTTAGCTTCTAAAATGTCTAAAATGCTTTCCCACATTTTTCCTTTGGCTAAAATAAATATTTCAATAAAAATGTATTCTTTGGCATTTTTTAATTTTGTTAGTAAATCTTTATACCAGCTCTCTCCAACTGGAAAATAAGTAAAATCACACGCTTCATAGACAGGAAAGTGCCCGACATTGTTTAGGTAAACTGCATGAGCGTATTCTCGGCTATTTTCCTTTTTCAATTCTTCTAAAATTTCTTCATTTTGAGGTAAATACTTTCTATTTTCTTCTTGACAATTTTTTAATTTTTTCTTTAAGATAATTGTTCCTATATCATTTTGACAAAAAAGATAAAATAATGTTCCAAATGGTGGGAGTAAAAGAATTAGGATAATCCAAGAAGTTTTAAAATCTGCGTTTAAATTATTTCGATTAATAATTAAAATTGTTAGTAGAATATTTAAAACGCCAATTCCACCAATAAAATAAATTAGATATTTTTGAAATAGAAAAAAGATTAAAGCAATAATGGCAATTTGAATCGCCAAAGCTAGTAAAGCAATGGTAAAACGGCTAAATAAGATTTTAAAGGGTAAAGCAAAAAAATCACGCAACGACTTCTTCATGATTTTTATACTTCCTAAAACCGATTAATAATAGAATGTTTTCTAAAATTAGTAAAGATTCTGAAACGATGACCATTATTCCTAAATACAAATTAATAGAAACATTGGTAAATGGATTTACAATAATTAGAAAACCTAGAATTAAATTAATTGTTGAAATACCTAAACTTGATAGCCATATGCTTTTAGCTTTATCTTGAAGATTGAAAGCCATTTCAATTCGAAAAGCATTACGAAAAATCAAATATCCCCCAAGAATAATTGTTATCATTTCTTGTAAAATAGAAGTCTCAATAAAAGCCGCTATTCCAAAAAGAATTAATAAAATACTTGTCGATAGATTTTTACTATAAATTCTGTTTTCTTTAGGGAGACGAAAATAAAAAACTGCATTAAGAATTCCTAGAAAAATTGCTACATACCCAAAAACATTAATGGCTGTTGGAATAAAATTATCTGGATTAATTAATAAAACTACTGCAAAAATGATTAATAATATGGAAGCAACAAAGGAAAACCAAATTCTTTTTTTTATACTTTCTAAAACACTTTTATCTTCTAATAACATAAGAATCACTCCTAGTAAAATTTTATCATTTTGACGAGAAAAAAGCAATAAAGGATTATTTTAGCTTTCTTGTTAAATTGTTTTCACTATATCTTTTTTTAGCATCGGAAAATTCTTTAGGGTAAGCACTACTAAGAACCGGAATCATGGAATGAATATCGAGTAATTCTCTTCTAGTTACTCCTTCTGTGTTTTGTAAGAGTACATCAAGAAAAAGTTGTTCTACGTCAAGGCGTAGCTGTTCTTCGACACTTTTTCCTGTTATTCTTTTCACTGCTCTTGAGAGAATTTTTTGATATTTCTCCCACCTTTTTACTAATTCTATTGGATGTTCTTTAGGATAACAATTCCCATTATCAACTGGTGTAAGATTTTTTCCACCAGTAGGTCTTTCTTCATACGTAAAGTTACAACCATTTTCTGTTAAAGAAGCACAGGTGGTTCTCATGGATAATAAATCAACAATCGGTCTATTCTTGTTTCTAGCTCGTAAGTAAAGAAACGGAGTATTCACTATTTGTCCACTTGGTAAACGTTTAAAATCCTGGGCAGATACAATGGATATATATCCTTCTTCTAATTTTGAAAGTAAGTAATTTAAAGAAATTTCAGAAAAATCTTCAGGAACGTAATCACATCCGCTTTTTTTACAGCAATAGCCCCCACATTTTTGACATATTTCTATATTTTCGTTTTTCATAACATCACCATGGAGGCTATTATATGTTAAATAAAGAATAAAGTCAAAAAAACTGCCATATTTTCTATGACAGTATCTCTATTTATTTTGATTTACAAAAACAAAATATTTCTTTTTTCCACGTCTCACTATATTGTATTTGCGGGTTTTATCTAACAAGAAATTTTCATCTTCAATAAATTCTCCATTTACGCTTATGGCATTGTTTTTTAAAAACTCTCTTGCTTCTCTTTTTGAAGAAGTAATTTTATTATCTACAAGTAAATCTATTAGATTTTTTTCTTCATAATCAAAAGTTGGAACTCCTTTAAATACAGTTTCTATTTCTTTATCTGTTAAAGAGGAAACTTTTCCTGTAAATAAACATTCAGATACTTCTTTGGCATGTAGATATTCTTCCTTTCCATGTAAATCTGTAATGATTTGTTTAGCAAGTTCTTGTTGAGCAATTCTTTTTTCTAAATTGTTTTTATGTAATGTTTCAATTTTTTCAATTTCTTCTTTTGGTAAGAAAGTAAGTTTTTTTAAATAATCAATAACAAGTTCGTCATCTGTATTAATTAAATATTGATATAATTCATAAGCACTTGTTTTGTTTTTATCAAGCCATAAGGCATTTCCTTCACTTTTGCCGAATTTTTTCCCATCTTTATCTAAAATTAAAGGCATAGTAAAGCCGTATGCTTCATTTCCTGTTTTCTTTCTAATTAAGTCTACTCCAGCTGTGATATTTCCCCATTGGTCAGAGCCAGCAACTTGTAAAGTACAATTTTTTGTTTCATATAAATGCAAAAAATCCATAGCTTGCATAATCATGTAAGAAAATTCTGTATAAGTAATTCCCGTATCTAATCTTCTTCTAATAATATCTTTGTCTAACATATAGTTGATATTAAAGAATTTTCCATAATCTCTTAAAAAATCAATAAAATTGATATCTTTACTCCAATCCCAGTTGTTGACTACTTCAAATCCAAATATACTTTCAGCTTGTTTTGTTAAGCCAATCGCATTTTTTTCAATTTCTTCAATACTTTTCATTTCTCTTTCGGTCGTAGGTTTGGGGTCTCCAATTCTTCCTGTTGCTCCTCCGATTAATAAAATTGGATGATGACCATATTTGGCTAATCGTTTTGAAATCAAAAATGATGAATAATGTCCTATATGCATTGAGTCAGCTGTAGGGTCCGTTCCAATATAAAAAGTCATACCTCCTTCATTTAACTTTTTTTCTAGTTCAGGTGAGGTTATATCTTTAATTAATCCTCTCCACTTTAAATCTTCAAATAATGTCATAAATTTTCCTCCTAATAATTTCCATTTTCCATGATAATTCTTTTCTCACCATTTTTTAAGATAGCTTCAATGGTTAAATCCTCTGTTCCAATAAAGAAATCTACATGATTTTTTGAAGAATTTAACCCCAATTTTTTTAATTCTTCTGGTTCTTTTTGTAATCCTTCTTTCATGCACTCTCCAAAGCTTTGACCTAAAGCTAGGTGACAACAAGAATTTTCATCAATCAGGGTATTTAAAAATATTTTGTTTATCCTTGCAATTGGTGAAGAAATATCTACTAAAGCCACTTCTCCTAAATAAGAAGAACCTTCATCTGTTTCTAATATTCCTTTTAAAATTTCTTTTCCTTTCTTGGCATCGTAGGAAACAACTTTTCCATTCTTAAATTCTAAGTGAAAATCTTCGATAAGATTTCCTTGATATTCTAAAGGTTTTGAAGAGTAAACAATTCCCTTTGTCTTGGCATAATGAGGGGACGTGAATACTTCTTCGGTTGGCATATTGACAATATTTTTTCCTTCAGCTGATTGGAAAAGATAATTTTCTGGTAAAAAAATTTCTAAATTTGTTCCTAAAGAATTTTTATAAATTAATTTTTCAATTTTTAAAGAATTTAAATATTCTGCTCGTTTTTTTAATTTAGCTAATTTTTCTTTCCATAGCTTTATTGGGTCATTTTCTTCATCAATTAAACAAATTTCAAAAATGTATTTCCATAATTCTTCTTCATTTTGTAAGTTTAAAGCTTTTGCCCAATATGGGTTTGGAACTGCACTGATATTCCATTTTAATAAATCTTTGTCTTGATACTCCCGGAATTCTTTAATACTTTCACTTATATATTTTTGAACACTTGCTAGTAAGCTTGGCTCAACTTCTTTTAAATATCCAGGTAATGGAGATGAAAGACTTAAAAACGCATATCCTTCTTTAGCCATTTGATTGTATTTCGTTTTATCCATTTTGGGGTCTTTTATAATTTCTTCGTAGGATTTCGTTAAATAGATTTCTTTTTGATAAGAAGAATCTGTTATAAGTGTTTCAATGTCTATAATTTTTAAATTGTGAGCTTCTTCAATAACGATATCAACAAACTTTTCTATTTCTTTGTTTCCTGTTATAAAAAGTTTTTCTCCTTCATTTAAAGCTAAACATCCTTCAAGCAAGAATCTTGCATACTTATGAATTTGCTTTTCAAGCATAGTATCTATCCTTTCTTTAAAATAAAAAAATTCTATGCAAAGGGACGAATTTACTCGTGGTACCACCCTTTTTCATAGAATTTTCTACCTTTCTTAAAATTAACGCTTTATAAACGATTTGACTCCGCTGGTTGTAAGGCAGCATCAGCATCAACAATTTGATTCTAACAAATATTTATTCAGTTGTCAAAAAATATTACATAGATCCTGAAGCATATCCTAAAATTTCTAAAATTGCTTCTTCATTCATTAAGATATTGTAAAGATTTGTAAGAATAGCATTTGATTCTTCTTCTGTTAATGTACTTGCATCTCTGGCAGAATTTGTATCTATGTCAGCAAGTTCTTTTTCATTTACTGACATACGATTTTGCATGTTTACTGTAAGTTCGATACTTTGACCATCTGCTTCCATTATAACAGAACCTGTCATAGTAGTGTCTGCTCTAGTATCTGACTCTTTTTGAGAAGAAATATTTAATGTACCATTCATTCTTGTGCCACTTTCTCCATCTTGAATGATTAATGTAATCGTTCCTTCCGTAGCGCTTACTTTATTGTAACCGATTGCTACAGAGCTTCCATCACTTTGAATGTTGATAGCTACTTCTTCTTTCGTTTTACTAATTGTTAATGATGTGCCTTCACTTTCCATCATAGCTTTAAAATCATCACCATTTACTGTTCCATTGATAACTTCTACGTCACTTTCTTCTAAAGTAAATGCGACTATCGTATTTTGGAATCCTTCTGTATAAATATGGAAAGTTACTTCTCCCATATCTTCGTAATTTTCATCTTTTTGAAGTTCTTCTAAATTTGCTTTTAATTCTTCTTCACTCATTTGAAATAGCAATGCCATTTCACTTAATAAGGAAGCATCGTTCATATAACTATTTGTTACTTCTGTTACTAAACGTTTTAAAACCTCGCCATTTACTACAAATGCATGGTCTGTAACTTTTTTAGCTTGGCCATCAATAGTTCTTTCTGTATTCGATGTTGTAATGGTTGATTCACGAACAAATTTTAAAATTGCACTTTCGGTTGTATCTACAATTTTAATTAATGTATCATAAGAAACAGTTGTTGAAGGCATTTCCATTACAAAATCAACTGGTGTAGACAATAATCCTTCAAAGATTTTTCCTGATTCCATATATAAAGTATCATTCATTATATAAAAGTTTCCGTCTAAAACTGTTGTATCTGAACTATCATTTACCAATCCTAAATAAAGATTTGCACTTTCATTTTTGGCATCTAAGCCTAGTTCATAGTCAAAAGCATATTGATTTAATCCTTCTAATTCAGGCACATCTGTTCCTAATTGAAGGGTTCCTTCATTAAAAATTACATCTTCTGCAAAATTTGCTTTTATAGAAGTTTCTTTTGCTTCTTCTAAATTTTCTTTTACTTCTGCAAAAGCTTTTTGAATTGCAGTTTCGTAAACATTTTTATTTGGTGTTTTAAAAACAAAGTACCATACAGCTAAACCAATTAATAAAACTACTAACACTCCTATACAGACAAATATCGTAGTTTTATTTTTCTTAGAATTTGAAGACTGTGTCTTCTCTTCTACCGTCTCATTTATCGTAGCCGTTGGCTCTTCTTGTACATTTTCAGGTGATTCGTTGGAAATATTTTCCAAATTATTTTCATTCATAAACTCTATACTCCTTTACACTAAAAATATATCATAAGAGACAAATTTTGACAACTTTTTTCTCTCTCTTTTATAAACTATATGTAGACATTATAATCCCAGATGAATATGGGGCCACTTGATATGGCGGAAAGAAAAAAAGAAGATTTTTTTCTGTAAAAATCACATTTTGAAAATTCTCTTTACTAGGATATGTTCCGGCAAAAAGCATCGCACTATTTACAGCTTTCGGATTAATTAAAAGATCTCCTTGAATGCTTTTTGAAACTTTCTTTAAAAAATCTTTTTCTTTATTTATTAATGTATCTATAGAAACAAATTTTTGTTCTTTTTTATCATAGTTTACTGTCCAAAGTGTTGTATTTGGATGAGCTCCTCCAGTGTAAAATGTTGTGAAAAATAAGAATGCTTCATAATTTTCTGAAGAATAATTTTCATAAGAAATATCTAATGTATATGTTATATCTTTTTGAACAGTAACATCTTGAATAGATGCCAAAAATTTTTCTTTTTCTTCTTCAACAAAACTTTCTATTTTTTGTTTTACTTGTTCTGTTACGTGAATAGGAACATCCACTTTTATTGTATGCAGATGAACCGTGAGTGGTTCAAAAATTTGTTTTTCCATTGCAATACCTTTTTGAACAAAGAAAAAGAAAGATAAAAAAATACTTACACATAAAAAAAATACAAAGTAATAAATCCATTTCATATTACATTGTATTCTTTAGTTTGCAAAACATGAGAAAGAAAAACTTCTATAAGTTTTCAATCTCTTCTTTGCTTAATCCTGTTACTTCAGCTATTTCTTCAATGGGTAATTTGTTAAGTAGGTTTTTAGCAATTTCGATTTCTTTTTGTTTGCTTCCTTGTTCCATACCACGTTCTACACCTAACTCATATGAACTTTGTTTTTCATGTTTATGTTTTTCTTCTAAATCATA
>CALVXT010000064.1 GCA_944371545.1 uncultured Bacilli bacterium
TTTTAAATAGATTTTTTAGAGACATTTTTATTGAAAAACGTCATTCTAAATAGAGACATTTTTACTGAAAAGTCACAATATAAAATATAAGCAAATTTACAAAGAAAAAGGAATATGGTATACTATGAACTAAGGAAAGGGAGGAAAAAATTTGAATAATCAAACAATGGCCAAGACTTTTGGCTGGATGTTTATCGGAATGTTAGTAACATTTTTAACTGGCTATGTGATTTTTATGAATCCAAACATGTTATTAAATGTTATGAGTACAACAGGTTTAATACTTATTATTATAATCGAATTTGCTTTAGTCTTATTTTTTACAGCTAAAATCACAAAGATGAAACCAATTACAGCTAAAATAAACTTTTTACTGTATTCATTTGTAAATGGTTTAACATTTTCAAGTATCTTCATCTTATATGAAATGACATCCGTTATGTTTGTTTTTTTAATAACAGCAGTTTTGTTTGCTATAATGGCTGCAATTGGAGCATTTACAAAGATTGATTTAACAAAATTAGGGACTTATTTATTAATGGCTTTATTTGGAGTAATTCTTTGTATGATAGTAAATATATTTTTAAATAGTTCATCATTTGATTTAATTATTTCAATTTTAACTGTCTTAGTATTTATAGGATTAACAGCATATGATGTTCAAAGAATAAAAAGAGTAATTGAAAGAAATCCTTTTGCTGAAGACAATGTAGCTATTTTTGGTGCCTTTGAACTTTATTTAGATTATATTAACATATTTTTACATTTGTTAAATCTTTTTGGAAATAATAATGATAATTAAGAAGGATAGCAATAACCTTCTTTTTTGATTAATGTTATTTGAAATAAAAATATTTTTTCAAAGAAAGAAATTACACCCATGAATATCTTTTCAAAACATTTTTCTTTTGATACAATAATATTAGGTGGTAGTATGATTTACTTATTCTTTCTTTATCACACTTTACTATTTATAGATTGTCATTTTCTTTTTAAAAAAAGGATGCGTAAAAGCAGTGTGATTTTAGGCATAATCAACTTATTAACGATTATTGTTAATTTAATTGAATGGTGGGGATTATTTGAAAATAAAACAGTTTCTTCGGTAGTTTATTTTGGACGTATGCTTTCTAACAATTTCTTTTTTACTTTTCTTTCAATTTTAACCAATATTATTTTAATTGTTTTATATTTTGAAACAATAAAGAAAGCTGAAAAAAAACAAAAACAGAATAAAATTTTAAAAGCTATATTACATACTTTATCGATAATTGAAATAATTTTCTTTACCTCAGTATTATTTTCTAAAAATGCAGACTTTATTTTATTTATCTATATAGTGGGGGCATTTATTTATATATTAAAACGTTATATAAAAAATCAAAAAAATTATCTTCTTGCTTCCTTACTGATTCTATTGATTTTTAGTTGGTATTCATATGGAACTTATGAAGGTGCTGCTAGACTTCAAATAGCCTTGGTAGGATATCCAACAAACGCTTACGAAATGGGATTAGAAGAGCAAAAGTATTATCAAGAAAAAAACAGTCGTAAATATGTTCCAATTAAACAAGTGGAAATTGTTGATGGAGATATGGGGATAATAGAAGTTAAAAATTATTTGTTTTTAAAATTTGGAACCTATGAAAAATATTAGGTTCTTTTTAGTGCAAATAAACGTTTGCATTTTTTTCTTAAAATCGTTATAATAAAAATGTAAAAATTAAGGGGGCAAACATCATGGAAGTAATAAAGACAAAAACGATAATGACCAAGTCAGATCAAGGAAATCGATGGTTTGGCGTTGATTATCATATGAATCTTTACAAAGGGTGTCCAATGGGCTGCATTTATTGTGATTCAAGATGTGAATCTTATCATATTGAAAATTTTGATGAAGTTCGAATTAAAGAAAACGCTTTACAAATATTAGAAGAAGAATTAAAAAGTAAAGGATTAAAAGGCGTGGTTTCTTTTGGTTCGCTATCAGACCCATACAATCCAGAAGAAGAACATCTAGAATTAACGAGAAACGCCTTAAAACTTATTGCTAAATATGGATTCGGAGTATCGATTGATACAAAAAGTGATTTGATTTTAAGAGATTTAGATTTATTAAAAGAAATAGAAAAAAACAATAGTGTTATTATCAAAATTTCTATTACCACGTATGATAATGAATTAGCAAAAAAAATTGAACCAAATGTAATTTCATCAACAAAAAGATTTGGCGTATTAAAAAAATTAAGAGAAAATGGTATTTATGCGGGAGTTTTAATGACTCCGGTTCTTCCATTTCTAACGGATACAGAAGATAATATTTTAAATATGATTGTAAAAAGTAAAGAAGCGGATGCAAAATTTATTTATACAAGGATGGGAATGACTCTAAAAACCAATCAAAGAGACTATTATTATAAGGCATTAGATATTTTGTACCCAGGCTTAAAAGAAGATTATATGGCAGTATATGGTAAAAAAAACATTTGTAATACTTTACAATTTCGCCATTTAATGGAACTATTTTTAAAAAAGTGTAGTGAAAACCATATTTTAACAGAAATGGATGCAATTATTGCTGATTATAAAAAGGAAATTCCTCAAAATGAGCAAATGAGTTTGTTTTAAAAAATATACAAAAAAGTATATTTTTTTTAATTTAGACCATACTAAATATGGGTGATAAATATGAGTGAAAAAGAATTATTATATGTTGAAGATGCTTTAAGTCATCTAGAATATTTTAAAAGACATTTATGCATTAATAAAGAATGTATAACAGAAACAAAAGAAGTTAATTTGTTAAAGAAAATAGAAAAGAAAACAGACTCATTATATCAAGATTTTTATAATGAGTTGAAAGGAGAATAACTATGGATAATAAAACAATGTTAGAAGGTATTCTTTGGGATTTAAAATGTCTATCAGACTTATTTATGCATGGTTCCATCGAATCGGCAATACCATCATTACATAAAACGTTTAAAGATGCATTAAATGAAGTTTTAACCTTACAAAATGAATTATATAATTTAATGAGTGAGGAAGGAATGTACACAGTATCAAATGTAGCTGAGACAAAAATTACCAAAACCAAAAATAAATTTGAACCAACTTTAGAAGAAGCATAATAGGAAAAGTAGCTTGGATGATAAATCCAGGCTATTTTTTAAAAACTTATAATGACTATTTCATATAAAATTCACAGAAATTACATATATCATGTCTAAAATAAAATAGAGTGGTGAAAAACATGAAAGAAAAAGTAAAAAGTTTTTTAGTTTGCGCAATTTCTTTACTCGCAATATTGGGAGTTATTTTCATCATGTCTACAAATATTAATCAAAGTATTGCAGAAAAATCTAGTATTTCTAGATAACTTTTGCTATAATAAACCAAGGGAAGTGAGTTAAATGAAAAAAAACAAATTTTTACTTTTAGTCGCAAGTTTTTTAGCGGTTTTATTTATAGCACCAACACATGCAAATGCCGACACTGTTAATGTCTATTTCTTTAGAAGTTCAACATGTCCACATTGTCAAGCAGCACAAGAATTTTTTTCAGAATTACAAGAAGATGAAGAATATAAAGATTTATTCGTAGTTAAAGATTTTGAAGTAAGTTCAGTAAAAAATTCAAATTTAATGACTGATGCTGCAGAAATTATGGGAGATACAGCTTCTGGAGTCCCTTATATTGTAATTGGTGATCAATCATTCGTAGGATACTCAAGCTCAAGTGATGAGGAAATTAAAACGGCTATTAAAGAAACTTATGAGAACGAAAGCTTTGTTGATCCACTTGCAGAATTAATGACAGATTTTGATTCAGGCAGTGATGATGGCTTAATTATAGTTGGTATTCTTGTTGCTGTTATAGCAGTAGTTGGCGTTGGACTATTCTTTGCTAGAAAAGATACAGAAAAAATTGAAAAATCAATAGCAAGCGAAGAAAAGAAAGAAGAAGAAAAAAATGCCGAAGTAAAAGAAGAAGCAGTGAAAGAAGAAAAAACAGCTGTGAAAAAAAATACAAGCAAAAAAACAACTACAAAGAAAAATAATAATACAACGAAAAAAACAGCTGCCACAAAAAAGAAAAAAAAAAAAAAGTAAAAAAATAAAGAACTTTGATTTTTGCAAAAGTTCTTTATTTTTTTGATACTCTTAAAAAATAATTAACAAGATCTATTAAAGAATAAAGGATTAAGATTACACCTAAAACCACTAAAACCACATTTTCAGCAAAAATAGAATAAATACCTAAAAGAATAAAGATAACCGCAACAATAATTTCTGTAATGTAAAGTTTTGGATGATTATTTTTGTAAAATGAAGCGTTCCCGAGTTTTGAAAGACCAGAAAAAATTAACCAAATTCCAGTTATAATTTGAATAGCGTTAGTTAAAAAACTAGCTAATAAAATAGTTAAAATCCCAATAATGATACTACTTACTCCGCTCATCATAACACGTGTATCATCCATATGAAATTGATTTTTAATCTGGTAATAACGAATAAATTTAAAAATACCATACAAAGTTATTAAAATTCCTAAAACAATAAAAATAGAACTTAAAACTCCTTCCGCATTAAAGGTTAAAAAAATACCCAAAACTAAAAGTAAAAGAGAACCGATAGGAAAAGTTTCTTGATCCTTTTTATTATTTATAACAGTAACTTTCATAAATCTCCTTTCATGTTACTTATTATATCATTTTATAGAAATAAAATAAAGATTATGTTATAATGAACATATGATAAATGGGGTCGAGAAAGTGGAAATTGAAGTACTATTCAAAATTTTAAATAAATATGGCTTTTATTCTTTGAAAAAAGAACCTTTTTTGTATGCAAAAAATGGAAGTACAGGCATTTCTTTTACGTTTAAAGACGATTTCTATGGCGATTTAACAAGAGTTGTAATTCCTAACACTATAGAAGAAGTAGAAGACTTTTTAGGAAAATATTGTTGGCATAAAAAATATGGTCAAAAATTTCATGTAAAAATCAAATTGGATGATTATAAAAAAATAAATCCAAAAGTTTTATTTACTAGGGAAGATCAAGAATATACGCTAAAAGAATTAGTAGAATTGTCAAATAAAGGACTTGAACAAGAGAAAAAACAAAAGAAAAAAGAAAGACACCATAGAAAAAAAATAAAAAGAACTTTGCTTCTATTAGTTCAAGTAATTAAAGAAAAAATAAAAGTACAAGAAGATACTTATCAAAATCTTCTAAAGTTAACTCAGGAATATAATCAGAAATACAATCAACTTGAAAAAGTTAAACAAGAATACTATAAATTAAAAAAGGTAAATTTTATATCAGAAGAAAAAACAGAACCATTACCAGACTTTTCAGCTAAAATAGAAGAAATGATTAAGGATATAAATATGGTTGAAGACAAAGAACTTTTGGAACAACAAATTGATATATATTTAGCTTTTATACAAGAATTAGAGAAAAGCAAAAGCTTAATTCATAATAAATATGAATTAATTAAACTGCCACTGGAATTAGATAAAATAAATCAAAAATTAACTCTTATTGAAAATGCTTTAAGCCGAAAAAAGGGCTTTTTTGGAAAAAAAGAAAATATTGATAAACAATTAGAAGAAATAGAAGAAAAAAGCATTGTTAATCAGATTGTTTCTTACGAAAACTATGAAAAAAATGAATTAGAACGTATTGAAGAAAAATATGCAATGATTCCAGAATTAGATAAAAGAACAATTGCAGATTATTTAATAGAATTTGATAATTTAAAAATTCCTGAACCCGATTTAGAAGAAATTCCGAAAGAAAAAGAGATTACTTATGAAGAAGTCATGCAGTCATTAGAAAAAGATTTTGAAAAAAGAACATCCGATGAAAAAAATATTTTAACAATGTATCATTCGTTTTTAAGAAAAATTTTAGTAAATGAAGAGTATTCTTTTGAAAAAGAAATTGAAGATTTTATTAATCTTTTAGAAAATCCAAATAATATTTTATTTAAATTAAAATATTTTAAAAAAATAGAAACAGTAACACCAGAAAAATGTTTAAAAAGTTTGAGGAAAGAGGCTCAGAAAATCAAATCAATTTCTCCAGATGTTTTAAAGGGAAATATTAATGCCTTTTTTAAAGATAATAAATTAATCACTGGTTCAAATTTCTTAGCGGCTTCAAATAAAAGAACTCTTTCACCCACACAATGTAAAGGTGAAAATGATATAAACTATATTGCCTTATTGAAAAAAAATGCTTTAGTATATTTTATTCCTAATGAAATAACTCACGATATTGAAAATGATGAAATTTTAATTCAAAAAAATAATCAACCATTTTTCTTAATAGATCTTCAAAAAAATAACATTCAATATGTAACTTCTGATATACTAAAAATAGTAAGGTATCAAAATGAAATCAAAACAGAAAACAATAGAACGATTGTAACAAATTTAATAAGCACAAAAGTGGATCAGTATAAAAATATAGTGATTGAAAGGAAAGATTAAATTGAATCAAGAAGAATTTATAAAAAAATTAAAAGATAAATTAGATATTCTATTGCCAGAAGTAGTAGAAGCAGAAGTAAATATTTATATAAAAGAAATAGAAATTAAAAAAATGCAAAATTTAAAAGAAGAAGATATTATCAGAGCTTTTGGAGATATTGAAAATATTCAAAAAGAAATATTAAAAAAACATGGAATAAATCCAGCAAAGGTATTAAGAAAAGAAGGTTTTGTATATAAAAAATTTGAAGAATTATTTCAAGTAATCCATCGAGTAGTAGATACAATGTCTAAAAATTCTTTTCAAGATAATGTCAAAATTCTTTTTGATCTATTAATTTTAATTATTTTTATATGTTTAATTAAAATTCCTTTTATATTAGTTAGAAATTTAGGCGATGGACTAATATCTTATATTGATTTTCCATATATTTCAGACATATGGGGAATACTTATTGATTTAATTTATATTGTTATTGCTGTAATCGTTTTTGTGAATATTTTTACAAAATGGTTTAAAAATTTAAAAACGACGAAGAAATTAAAAACTAAAGAACTTGAAACTATAAGTCTGCAAGATAATGAGAAAAGTAAAAAAAATTAATGTAAAGCTTTTAAACGTTAATTTAAAAATTATAAAAAAAACATTATTTAATGCAATATATCTGGTACTTGTGCTTCATTGTAAAATAATAGGAGCTTTTGATTTGCAAACAATCAGGCTAATATTAAAATAGATGGCGAGGAGATTAAGTTGAAAAAGGGATTTACATTAATTGAAGTGATGGCAACAATAGTAATATTAGCAGTAATATTGTTAATAGCAGTTCCT